>CAYMFU010000156.1:0-5782 GCA_964389805.1 uncultured Roseivirgaceae bacterium
AAAAATAAAGGTCTATTTTCCACCCATGAGAAACTCAGCTGACTTATTCAGTCTAATGAATAAGAAAATTGTGTATTTAAGAAATAATCGATCAAGATTTGATAAGGCAGTTTTACCTAATTCTGTCACAATAAATACAAAAACCTATACTATACCAAGTAGCTGGGTTGTTTAATCTTTTTCTAAGCCTATTTAAATTCGTTCTAAGAGACTTTTAAATAACTTCTGTATTCTTCCTCTTTTGTCTTGTCAATTGAATCTAAATAATGCTGTGTAGTTCTTATATCAGTGTGCCCTAATTGTTCTTTAATATAGGACAAGGGTACATTCTGTTCATTTAATAGACTTGCGAATGTGTGCCTAGCTGTATAGAGTGTTACATCTATTCCAAGTTTAACTGATTCAGCCGCTTTTCTTATTTTCTTATTAATCATTTTATTCATTTGGTCAACCCTTAAATGCCTTTTCAATGGGTCCGGATTTTCATTGTACAAATAGAAAATGTAATCCTTTCCGAAACAACCAAAATGATTTATAAATTTGTCGTGAAATTCATCCATTAGAATTGAAATCTTTTTCATTTTCGCCTTCCTGGTTCTTCTTGTCTTTTTGCGGTAAAATTCCATCCTTCCGCTCTTTAAGTCAGTCCATTTCAAACCTAAAATATCTTTTAAATTCATACCAGAACCATAGAATGAGAACCACCATAGGCCAATATAAAATTCTTCATTTGGCAAGGGTTGGTATTCCTTTAGTTTTGCCATATGGCTTAAATTAAGGGCCCTCTTGCGACTTTCTTCGTTAGGAATAACATAGTCATTAAACGGATAAAATTGTTTGTCTATGAAACCATCTTTAATTGCCTGGTTAAATATTGCTCTTAAGTTTCTCAAATAAATCCCAACAGTTGTAAGAGAATTTTTTTTAATTTCTTCCATCCAGATTTCATACTTTTCAAGCCATTCCGGTGTAATATCACTGAAATTGATTTCACTTTTAAATTCTGTAGTACTTATTAAGGACCTTTCGTAACTTCGGGCAGTACCCGCCCTGTTTTGTTCGAGCAATAATTTTATTTTAGCATCAAAGTAACTCTTAATGTTTATTTTACCAGTAGTTTTAAACAGCCTTTCAAAGCGGTCCCAATTAAAGTAAGGAATTGTATTTATAATCTGTTTGGCTTTCTTTTCTTCTTTACGCCAAGTGTCCCAATCATCAGCGGCCTGCCCTCTTGCTGCTATCATCGCTTTTTCGTAGTACTGTTTGGTTGCCGAATATGGGGTTCGATAAAATTTTCTTTTACCTAAATGATTAATAACTATAGAAATGGGATGATGATTATTAGTCAACGACTTTCTAACATCCAGGTATAAATGAACTTTGGTTTTACTGCTCATAATTCTTTAATTTTTAGGACACAAAAAAGGACACAAAAAGTGCCTGAAATAAGTAAATTTATATAATTATATACGAAGTAAAATTTATACAAGTTGCTGGTATACAGGCAATTACAAGTAAATAGAGGAAAGTATATATAAAAAGTTATGGATTTGTAATCATCAGGTCGTTGGTTCGAATCCGACCGGAGGCTCAGAAAAATCCATCGTAATTCAGTTTACGGGGTATTTTTTATTGAGCAATATAGCATTTCACTAAAAGGTATGTGTTTGGCAACGTTTTAACCTGGAATCTATAATATCCTAATCTTCTAATTTCTTGGAGTAACAGCTTATATCTGTAAATAGTTTCTTTTATTGGTAACCATTTACCAGGTTTCTATGAGTATAACACCATTGCCTGCCCTGGCTCCGTACAGGGCTGCTTGCGAATTGGGTAGTTTGGAAATACTCACTATCTGTTGAGGATTGATAAAACTTACGTCTTCAACTATTACACCATCAACGACCATAAGAGCGGCATTGCTCCCGTACACAGATTTTGCTCCCCGAATTTGAATCACGCGATTTCCATTCTCTACAATTATAGTGGTTTCTGGTAATGCGTATTTAATAGCGTCAAAAACGTCAACAAAATTTGCATATATATTATTTGCCTGATACAAATGTTCAATACCATATTCAAGGTCTTCCCTTGAAATGTATCCTGCTTCAGTGGCTACTTCAATATTTCTACCATTATTGTTAAATATCAGATTAATATTAAGAGATTGTATGTCATCGGTGATTTTCTGAGTATAATCCAAAAATACTGATTCATTGATTTTGATTACATCTTTGTTCTTTACTTCAATTTCGAATTCGCCGCTGTCATTCGTTTTAGCTTCAGTTTTGGCTTTTTTGGCTTTTATGGTAATGCCTTTTACGGGATATTTCTTAAAAGAGGTTACCGTGCCCGATAGCTTCCTGGTCTGGCTTGAACATAGTAATGGAATGATAAAAAGGCTAAAAAATAACATCCATTGAACCTTGGCTTTCATCTTATTCTTATTTAGTAAAAATCATTACAAATATATGCAGAAAACAATTAAGTGGACATAAACGAACCTACTTAATATATACCCAAATAAGTTCTCTTTGGTTACACAGCCACAAAAATTAAGCCATCTCAATCAAAAATCAGGATCCTGCAATTTTATTTATTTTGATGTAATTCTAAATCCATTACTTTGTTTTCATGCTGGAATAAAAGTAACTTGATACCATTGGTATTTTTATTAATCACATTAATATTTTTTGAAATGAAATCTTCTCTATACTTCTTTAAACTATTCTGTATTGTTTTTTTTCTAGGGCTAATATCCAATCATGGACTTTATAGCCAGAATTCCTTAACTATTAATGAGTTGGAGTACTTCGACATGCCAGGCCTGTCTATTATGGTTTTCGATGATTATTATCCAAATGGTCGACAAGGTGGAGTGACTGTCATACAACATGATGTCAGGGTGGCTGCTAATGGTGATTTGCAGCTACAGGGATATTCTACCATAGGAGACAAACTCGTGGATAAAGAATCTGGTATGATCCGGAGAAAATTGAACTATGAAAACATCCCGTTTTCCTACAGTGTTTCGGTTCAAGCTGTAGGAAGCAAGGCAGTTATTACTCTGGATCTGGACAATCCAATTCCGGAAGAATGGGAGGGCAAAGCATGGTTTAAAATAGAGCTCTTTCCTGCTATTATCTTCGGAAAGACCTGGAACCTGGACGGCAAAATGGGTATCTTCCCTACAGATGCCTACGGGCCGCTTGAGAATGGTGATATCAAACCTTATGCAGAAGGAAAGGTATTAACCATAGCCCCGGAAACAGAATTACAACGCATGACCATAAAATCCCTCAGTGGGAACCTTCAACTTACGGATGACAGGCTGAGTTCCAAGTCAAGGTGGTTCATCGTTCGTTCCGCTGTGCCGTCAGGCGTTACCAAGGGTGCTGTCAAGTGGGAATTAGAAGCTTTCTCCAAGGACAACCATATGTATAAACCAGTTATACATTTAAGCCAGGTTGGCTATTTGCCGAATGAACCGAAAAAAGCTGTTATTGAACTTGATAAAACCAGTGCTGAACCAGGAGTTGCAGAGCTAATAAGAATTACGCCAGATGGTAATAAAAAGGTGGTTTTGTCTGAACAGGCCACTTCATGGGGGAGGTATTTGCGATACAACTATGCAATATGTGATTTCAGTGAAATTACTGAACCTGGTATTTATAAGGTGAAATATGAAGGAATAGAATCAAATCACTTTAAAATCGGTAGTGATATTTATGATCGATATGTATGGCAGCCTACCCTGGAGTTTTTTCTACCGGTTCAAATGTGCCATGTCCGCGTTGAGCAAGGTTCACGTGTATGGCATGACTGGTGCCATCTTGATGATGCGCTTATGGCTCCAACAAATCATAAACATTTCGATGGTTATTTCCAGGGCCCCGAAACATTTGTTGATTTCCAGCATCCGGATCATGTGCCTGAACTTGATCGGGGTGGCTGGCATGATGCCGGGGATTATGATCTTAGGGTAGAATCCCAGGCAACTACTACCTTACGCCTGGCGCAGATGTATGAATTGTTTGGCAAAGATCTTGACATAACTACAGTTGATCATGAAAAACGACTGGTGACAATTCATAAAGCGGATGGAGTGTCAGATTATATACAGCAGGTAGAACATGGAGTATTGACTGTACTTGGTGGATATCGAGGACTAGGAAGACTATATGATGGTATCATTTGCCGGACGGGGAAACAGTATGGGTTGAAAGGTGATGGAGGTGCAATGACTGATGATCTTGTCTATGATCCTGAGATGCCAGAAAATGGCAAAACAGCTTATAGATCCGGGCTATATGATGATCGATGGGTGTTTACAGAAGATCACCCCAGGCATGAAATGTTGGGTATTGCAAGTTTAGCAGCCGCATCACGGGTACTAAAAAACTATCGGCCGGAATTAGCTCAGGAATCTCTAACTGCCGCGAAAGCATTATTCGAAATAACGAGTAAAAAAGAGATGGTCGTCGACTTTATTTCAGCTGCAGCTGAGCTATATCTGGCTACTTCTGATCACCAATATCTGGATGCTATTGTCGGGAAAAAGGAATTTATCCTCGCCCACATGGATGGATGTGCCTGGGCTGTAGGAAGGGTGTATCAAGATATAAAAGATGCTGGTTTCCGTAAAGATATGGATAAGGCAGTAGTAAATCTAGCAGAGCAGATAAATAAAGAAATGAAAGAAAATCCATTCGGGATACCCTATAAACCAAAAATCTGGGGAGCTGGATGGACTATACAAAATATCGGCGTGAGACAATACTTCCTGGTTAAGGGTTTCCCTGGCGTATTCAATCCAGACCTGATATTCAACGCCATGCAGTTTGTCCTGGGATGTCATCCTGGAATGAACACCGCTTCTTTTGCTTCAGGAGTAGGAGAGAAGTCCCTGCTGCAGGCATACGGCGTGAACAGGGCGGATTTGTCTTATATTCCCGGGGGAGTCGCTTCGGGTACCGCATTGATCAGGCCTGACTATCCGGAATTGAAGGATAACTGGAGCTTTTTATGGCAGCAATCCGAATATGTCCTGGGCGGTGGAGGAACGAACTTCATGTTCCTTGTACTTGCTACAGATCAATTGCTGAAAGAATAATACACTCCACAATTGATATTTTCATTTTGAAGATTGACCCTTATCAAGGATCAATCTTCAAATGTGTAAAATATCTTCTCCTCTTATTATTTCCGTGTAAAGAGGAGAAAGCAGGTTTATAGACTAAGGTATTTTTTAAGTAGATCGCGACCCTTTATGATGGCTTCCCTGCCACTGGATTCTATTCCATACCAGCCTTTATACCCTGAATCCTGACAGAGTTTGATCATTTTAGCAGTTAATTCCTCAGTTGGCTGGTTTCTGTATGACATACCACCTGCCCAGGGAAGCATTTTTTCAAGATACTCAAAGTTATCAAATGTATCACTCGGACTTCTCCAATCGGGATATGATCCAAAATACAGGTTATCTACCGTTTTGTATAACTTGACCATCCAATCCGCATCATTTGATACCCCTCCATGATTCTCAATAACGACACTGATTTTTGCCTGTGCTGCATATTCAAGCAGCATATTATAGGATTCTGAAGCCCATTTGATCGCTTCTTCCGGATCCACATCCTTCGGGCCTCTGCAGTTGGTCCGGATGGTATGACAGCCCAGATAATGTGCTATGTCGATCCATTTTTTATGATTTATAACAAACTGTTTCCTGAGCTCTTTTGTAGGTTCACATCCATCTCCTTCAGCATCGACCATAATGAGT
>CAYMFU010000157.1:0-12217 GCA_964389805.1 uncultured Roseivirgaceae bacterium
TCCATTTTCTGTAGATTTCGGACGTACAATTAACAAACATCTGCCCCGGAAGGTTGTGCATTCAGGTTGTTGAAAGCTTTTTATATCCTTTGGATTTCCGTTTCCGACTCCAGCTAATTCTCCATTACCAGAAATCTGGAAGTTAACAGGCACATTTGCATCAGGCATGCGCAACCCGGATTCATCAATTATCTCCACTGTTATATAGGCCAGATCATTTCGGTCAGCTTTTATTTCCATTCTATCTACAGATAATTTTATCGAATGAGGTTTCCCTGTTGTTGTAAGGGATCTGGATTCAATCTGCTTTCCATTCTTATAACCTATAGCCTTTAGTTTTCCAGGTTGATATTCAATATTTATATTGGATCTTAGCCTTGAAGAATCCTGTAAATCAACCACCGCCACTTTATTCCCATTTAATTCCATAATTACAGAGTCACAGATTGTGTAAATTGAAGCAGACATTTTTTTGCCTTCATACCCTTCCCAGTTCCAGCTTTGGGTCTCATCCGGCCAGCCCCAGAAACTTACTATTTCTTTCCTTCCATCTGGAATTGGGGTATGTACAGCAATTTCGAGTTCACTGATTCCCCAAATCACGTCCCTGTAGTATGATTGAGGTTTTTTAAATCCACATAAATCGATATCTCCACAATAGGCATTAAACCAGGGCCATTCTTTCTTTTCATTATCCAGCAAAGCATTTCCAATCCCGGCTTCTCCCAGATAATCCATACTTGTCCATAGAAAATCGCCAATAATCCAGGGATATTCCTCTACCAGATGCCAATTATCAAACGCATCTCCGGCTATTGATTCAGTTCCAAGGATAATCCGATCTGGAAAAAGATCGTGATCTTCTTCATATCGCTTCCATTGATAATTATACCCAGCTACATCAAGTAATGCAAATGCGGGTTCTGTATCCTCCCAGGGGCGTCCGGGAAATTCCCAGAAACCACAAATTCCAGCAGTTACCGGCCTGGATTGATCCATTGATTTTACTTTTTCTTTTAATACTTTAGTTAAATGTAGCCCGGAAGAATCTCCTCTCTCATTAATTTCATTACCAATACTCCATATTATAACGGAAGGATGATTGCGGTCACGAAGTACCATGGATTCGATATCTCGTTCCCACCAATCATCAAAATACAAATTATAATCTTTCTGATTCTTAGGTCTTTGCCATTGATCGAAGGATTCATCCATCACCAGAACGCCTAATTTATCGCAAGCATCGAGGAATTGGCGTGAAGGTGGATTATGGCTGGTACGTATGCCATTATATCCAAACGACTTCATAAGTTCAACTCTCCTATACTCTGCCCTGTCAATAGCCGCTGCGCCCAGGGGACCATTATCATGGTGCATATTTCCTCCTTTTATGAGAATGGTCTCACCATTAAGTTGGAAACCTTTATCCATTGAAAAATCTATGGTTCTTATTCCAAAGGTTGTTGACAATTGATCAACGATTTTACCATCTAAGATGAGGTTTATTTTCGCCAGATACAGATTTGGAGTCTCCAGCGACCATAACTGAGGACTTTCTACTGGATAAGATCCCTTGAACAAACCAGTAATACCTGATTCCAATACTTCATTTTGTTTATTTTTGACAACCTCTTCGCCATTGGGATCGATAATCAAGGTTTCAATAATAAATTCCTTGGAATGATCAAAGTAGTTAATCACAGAAGCATCGATCTTTACGGCAGCTTTTTCTTCCCCAGATTGCGAAGTTGTAGTAAAAATTCCCCAACGATCGAGATGCAGTGGATCGGTAATACTTAACCAGGTATGCCTGTAAATACCGGAACCGCTATACCATCTGCTGTTCCGGCCATCATTAACCACTTTAACCGATAATATATTGTCACTACCATCGACTTTCAGATAAGGTGTAATATCATATGCAAAGGCCGTATATCCATATGGATGATTTCCCAAATGTTTGCCATTTATCCAGACATCTGCGTTCATATAAACACCATCAAAGGTGATCTTAACAATTTTGCCTACATCCTGAGGTAGCAAGGTAAAATGCTTCCTGTACCATCCAACTCCACCAAGAACATATCCGGTAGATATATCTCCGGGACTATCGGGGGAAAACGGTCCTTCGGGTGTTGGACTGACATCCTGGTACTGATCTTTCAATAAATCCAGGTCTTCAATACTCCAGTCATGCGGGAGATCCAATATTCGCCATTCTGAATCATCGAATGAGGGATCTTCCGCTCCTTTGACTTCTCCTTTAAGAAATTTCCAGTTAGCATCAAATAGTCTATCATGTACATTATAATTATACATTGCTTCTATTGACTCGAAACCAATCGAATTCTCATAGTCATTATAATAACATGACTGAGTGAGCAGTAATATGGACACCAATAGTGCAAAAAGTTTAATCCTGAATTTATATGGTGTGAACATTGTTAAAAAAATTTAAGATTTTACCGTCGCCTTGAAAATAACTCAATTGCTGTTTTATTGCAATTCTTTTCTGGAATAGTGGATTGGATGTCAGAATTAATTGAATCGAAATTCAATATAGAGCAGCCTTCAATTGATTTGTAAGATCTTGCAGTTAATTACTCATTTCGTAAGGTTTCAGCTGGATTGGTTCTTATTGCTGAAAATCCCTGGTAACTAATTGAACTCAAAAGAACGGCAAGGCTAATTAAGGCAGCCAGAAATAGTGAAACAGGTCCAATATTGATCCGGAATTCAAAATCTGTCAACCATTTATTCATGACATAAACCGTAGCAGGAAATGATACGATTATGGCAACAAATAGAAGTATAACAAATCTTTTTGAAAGGATTAAAAAAATATTGGTCTTTGATGCGCCGAAAACTTTCCGGATTGATATTTCTTTGAGCTTTCCTGTAAGTGAAAGGGTAGATAATCCAAATAACCCCAAACAACCAATAATGATAGCGAGCATCGAGGAACTTGTAACCACCTTTGAGAGGTTCTGCTCACCTTCATACTGTTCTTTCAGATTTTCATCTATAAAGCTGTAATCAAAAGGTTCTCCCGGGAAAACTTTATTCCATTCAGAACGAATCGTTTCTATACCCTCCTGAATTCTGCCACCTTCAAGCCTTACAAATACTTTTGGTACCTCAGAACTGCTAATATTAACATTATGCGCACCAGAGAAGCCAATTTCAACATTCATCGCCAGTAATAATGGATTGATTTTAGTATGCAATGAAGCAATGTGAAAATCTTTTACAACTCCAATTATTTCATGATCCATGAATTCATCATTAGGAATTCGATCACCAATTGGATTTTCCAGGCCATATTCTTTAACAAAAGCTTCATTTACAATAACCGACCGTTTCATGTCCGCCTGGTTATCCTTCTCGAAATTCCTGCCTTGTACGATTTCCATTGTCATAGCCGGAATGAAATCAGCATTAACAGTATTATAATTAAACCAGTTGGATTCATCATTTTCATCCTGATATCCTATGCGGGTCCACCCACCGGGTTCAAATGTATGTGAAGCGATTCCCGTCGAAATAATTCCAGGTTTGTTTGAAACGGCATTGTCTAAAATGGCAGCTTTATCCATGCCTCGTTTCACCACGTCCCTCAAACCTTTAGCCTCTCCTACTCTTACAGGAACGACTACTACATGTTCTTTGTCAAAACCGAGGTTTTTATTTTGCAGATAATTTAATTGATCTTTCATAATTACAGTACAAGCAATCATGAAAACGGTTAATGCAAACTGCCCTGCAACCAGAATTGAACCTAAAGTATTATTCCCTTTACCTAGTCGAATATCACCTTTTATTATGTCAAGTGGTTTAAAACCAGAAATGATCAATGCAGGATATATCCCAGCAATTAAACCGGTTATTACAGTGATACCTGATATCAGGAGTATATTTTTTAAATCGAGAGTGAACTTCAGCTTTACATCTGCCAGTTCATTGAACCAGGGTAGAATTATGTAGGACATTATCAAACCAATAATTAAAGCCAGAATAGCTAATAGTATTGACTCGCCCAGAAATTGGAGAATAATTTGTTTTCGATTAGCCCCGGATGATTTTCTGATCCCAATTTCCTTGGCTCTTGAAAAAGACCTTCCTAATGAAAGAGTAATAAAGTTAATACATGCAATCAGTAATACAAAAATAGAAATACCGGCAAGTATTAATGTATATTTTGGATCGCTCACTGGTACATTCCCTTCCGGCATATCCGTATTCAGGTGAATATCTGTAAGTGGTTGCAGGAAAATGGCAAACTCAACTTCCTCAAGATCATCTCCCATTACCTGTTCCACCAGGCTTGAGAATTTCGGCTCCAGTTCTTCCTTATTTACTTGATTATGTAGTAAAACATAGGTTTCCCCAGTGATCATATTCCAGGATGTCAGCATAGGAGCTGGGAAAATGTCTTTTGTGTGTATATCTGATATGAGAAAGTTAAATCGTATACTGGAATTTGAAGGAATGTCTTTTATTACTGCTTTTACTGTAAAATTTTTCTGTTCACCCCCGACCTCAATTATTAGTAATTCATTGATGACATCAGTCCTGCCAAAATACTTTTCAGCCATTTCTTCAGTTAGAACAATCGAACTTGGATCGGTTAAAACATTCTGAGTTTCCCCAGTGATAATGGAAAATGAAAACATATTAAAAAAATCTTCACTGGCTATGTGGATCTCTTCCGGAAATGAATTCTCACCTTTATAAACCTGGTGGAAAAACGACGTAAGGATTGTAAATCCCTCTATTTCAGGGTAATTATCTTTTAGCTGTTTGCCCATAATAAAAGGTGTATGTACACCTACTCCTTCCCTGGCTCCTCTTTTAAATTTAGTATAAGGTCTGTATACCCTGTCAGCCTTAGCATGAAATTTGTCAAAGGTTATTTCATTTCGTACATAAAATATAACAATGATAGTGCAAGCGATTGCCAGTGCCAGTCCAAAAATATTAATGAAGGAGAATATTTTGTATTTGAAAATATTGCGCAGGGTAATTTTGAGGTAATTTTTTAACATAGGTATATGTGTTAATATTGGCTAAATTAAAAAAACATGTGTTAAAACTATGTGGAAGACTGTTAAGAGATGTTAATAGTTACAGATTTCTTAAATAAAGATGGACTCAGGATAAAAAAAGTTCTAAATCAGGCGTGTATTTTTGATTAACAAGGATGTTCAAGCAACAGTTAATCCTTGTATTAACTAATTGTTGAAAATATCTGAGAACATGATATTAGTGATATTTGTAGTTTATTTTCGTATTGAAAAAAATTCACTTCATAAAAATATCATTTTTCTGGTCTGGATAAACTTAATCCAGCACTTCGTAGATAATGGTTGTGTTTGCTTTGTTTTTAAGACTTACTTCCCCGACTTTTTTACAGTGAAATGATTCCTTTACCTTTTCATAGTTAGACTCTGCAATTATAATCTGTCCATCAGTCGCTACAGATTGCAATCTTTGGGCGGTATTTACCTCATCACCTATTACAGTATAGTCAAGCCTGCGTAATGTTGCGGATCCGATATTCCCGGAAATCATTTGACCACTGTTGATACCTATTGTAACACATGGAGAAAAGGTGATATCTTGAGAAATATTAGGTAACTCATTGATCAATTTTCTTGTGGCAAGGCATGCATCGATGGCCCTGTCCAGGTGATAGGCGCCCCGGAATACCGCCATGATCGCATCACCAATAAATTTATCAATTAACCCATCATGGGAAAGGATCTCTTTGACCATTACCTCAAAATAGCTGTTTAGTAAATTTACGACCTTATCCGGTGCTTCCTTTTCGCTGATGGCACTGAAACCACAAATATCAATAAATGCAACGGTAGCTTCGACCGTTTCATTCTGCATGAGTGATGATTCAAACTCCCGGGTATTCATGAAATTGAGGACAGTTTCATCCACATACATCTTAAGGATATTGTTTTCGTTAATGGCCTTTATGGTTTCCTGTAGCTGGTTAACATGTTTAATGGTTTTCTCCATAGTAAGTTCCAGGTCCTCGAAATTCACTGGCTTGGTTATAAAGTCAAAGGCACCGCGATTCATGGCTGTCCGGATATTATCCATATCTCCATAGGCGGATACGATAATTGACTTCAACAAAGCATGCTTTTCGTTTAATTCAGACAGTAAGGTTAAACCATCCATTTCCGGCATATTGATATCGCAAAGAACCAGTCCGACGTCATTATGCTTTTCCAGCTGCTCCAGTGCATGAACCCCATTGATGGCAAAAACAAATTCATAAGCCTGTTCACGTATTTTCTTGCGAAACTTTTGTTTGATCAGAACCTCAAGATCTGCTTCGTCGTCAACTACCAGTATTTTAACCATTAATTCTAGTTTTTATCGTTTCTTTTAATGAACTAAAGTCAACAGGTTTGGTTATAAAATCATCCGCGCCCAATTCCATTGCTTTGTTGTAATTGTCTGCATCGCCATAGGCAGTGATCATCATCACGACTGGTGGCGGTTGATGGTGCTTTTCTTTTATACTTTTTAGCAATTCGAGACCGCTCATCCCGGGCATATTAATATCCGAAAGGATAAGAACCGCCTGATGAAGGTATTTTTGAAGACAATCCAGTGCCTCTTCTCCTGAATAAGCAAATACGAATTCTAATTCTCCATTTCTGATCTCGCGTCTGAACCGTTGCTGAAAAAGGGGTTGAATATCCTTTTCGTCATCTACTACAAGTATTTTCATTTATCAGAATTTAGTTTATTTGTGTTAAAATTTTTCAAGCTTTTGGATTCCACAGATCCCCGAATAGTATTTAAGGGTTGTTTCATCATATTTATTTTGGTATTCTAATTATAAATTCAGTTCCTGAATCTATGTTATTTTTGATATTTTCATCAGACAATACATTGCTTTCAACCCTCATTTCCCCATTATGGCCTTTTGTTATAATTTCATAACTGATACTTAAACCCAGACCAGTACCTTCTCCTGTTGGTTTTGTTGTGAAGAAGGGTTGAAAGATCTTTTCCTTAATATCCACAGGAATTCCATATCCATTATCCTTCACATTAATTTCAATTTCATTATCAAGTTTTTTCAAACCTACTGTGACCTTTGGCTTATAGCCATCACCTTTTGCTTTGGCTTTTTTATCAACTGCGTAGAAAGCATTATTGATCAAATTCAACAAAACCCGTCCGATATCCTGTGGAATAACCTTAATTTTAGGCAAATTTTCATCAATCTCCAAGTGAAAATCTGCATTAAATGATTTATCCTTTGCCCTTAAACCATGATATGCCAAACGAAGATATTCGTCTGCAAGCATATTAAGATCAGTCATTTCTTTCTGACTGGTGCTTGAGCGGGAATGCTGGAGCATTCCTTTTACAATCTCATCAGCTCTTTTACCATGATGACTTATTTTTAACTCGTTTTCTTTAATATCATTTAATAAATCATCCTGAAGCTTTTCATCTCTGTCACCTTTTGCCTTCAACCGTTCACTCTCCAGTTCTTCCAACAACTCCTGATTTACCTCAGAGAAATTATTTACGAAGTTCAATGGGTTTTGAATTTCATGCGCTATACCAGCAGTAAGTTCACCAAGAGAAGCCATTTTCTCAGATTGAATGAGTTGCGCCTGGGTAGCTTTTAGTTGGTCAAATGCATTCTCTATTTTTTGCTTCGACTTTTGTTTTATCCGGTTGTTGCGGAACAGCAAAATGGCCACAACCATTAAAGTAAAAAGACTACCAAGAAGGGTATTCGATCTGATGCGGTTTCGATTCTCAATTCTGGACGCTTCAAGCTCACGTTGTTTAAGCTCATTCTGCGCAATCATATCTCGGATAATCTGAATATTACCTGCTCCGTAGATTTCATTCCGGGTTTCTGATGTGAGTTTAAAGAAATGCAGTGATTTTGCAGCATCTATTGATTCATATTGTTCAGCCAGGATCTCACTGGCATTCAAAATTCCCAGGCTGTAAGATACCCTTGTTGCCTCAAATAAACCTTTCTCGGCATAGTAAATCGCCGAATCAGGTTGGTTTATTCTTCTATAATAACCAGAAATTTCATTGTATGTATTGGCAGTATGAAAGGCTTCATCATTTCTTAATGTCATCTGCAAAGTTGTAAAAAGGTCTTTTAAAGCTTTTTCTGGTTGGTTGAGCTTGAAATATATCTTAGCCCTGACATTATACCAGTCCGGGGTAACATGGTACACTGTTGGGAAAAATGAATGATTAAAAGTACTGAATGTATGGAATGATTTATCAAGGCAAATAATCGCAGAGTCCAGCATATTTAGCCTTTCATAGACGTTTGCTAATCCAAGATATCCAAATGCCACACCTACTACATCATCATCACCCATTTTCACCATTTCTTCGAAATAATACATCGCTTTTTCATAGTTGCCAATCTGATAATAAATCTTCCCCATATTGTCGATAGTTGGGCCAATTCCAGCTACACGAATCGGTACATCTTTAGCCATTTCAATAGCCTGAAATCCAAGTTCAAGGGCCTTAGGTAAATCTCCAGTATTTATTAACGTATTGCCTATAAATCCAATAGTGCCTAATTGAACCTGTATAAGATTTTCTCTTTCCGCTATTTCCAGTGCTTTTTCGCCAAAATACATAGCCGAATCCGGGTTACTGTACAATAAGGTTTCGGCAAGTTGTATCATAATAGCTGCTTTCACAGTGTCTATTCTAGCCACTTTTAATTCATATTTTAAACTATCATTAAGCCGTTTTAGATTATTTTCACCTTGGGCATATGAAGAAATATTTACAACTATAAATAAGAGGAATACTACATATTTCATATCAATTGTATTAAAACGGTAATGATATTCTGAATTCTGTTCCTTTATTTTCTTTGGTTTCCAATTTTATTTCACCACCATGTGACTTCACTATATCATAACTCAACGATAATCCCAGACCTGTTCCTGATCCTGTGGGTTTAGTAGTAAAGAAAGGTTGGAAGATCTTATCCCTCACCTGTTCAGGGATCCCTTCACCATTATCCTTCACTATAATTTCGATATTACCTTCAATTTGTTTAGTGCTAACTGTTACTTCCGGCCTGAAACCAACATCTCTAGTCACTGAAGCTTTTGATACAGCATAGAACGCATTATTTATCAGATTAAGCATTACACGGCCAATATCTTGCGGAACCACATTTAGTTTGGGAATGGATTTGTCAAACTCAGATATGAAATTTGCATTGAATGATTTGTCTTTTGCTCGAAATCCATGATAAGCAAGTCTTAAATATTCATCAGCCAGAGCATTGATATCAGTCAATTCTTTCTGACCTGTATTACTGCGGGAATGCTGAAGCATGCCTTTAACAATGGCTTCCGCCCTTTTTCCGTGATGGTTTATTTTCTGCTCATTTTCGATTATATCTTGTGCAATATCCTTTACTTCTCCCATATTACCCTTTTCAAGTTCGTCATTGAGTTCCTCAGCCAATTCTTTATTTACTTCTGAAAAATTATTTACGAAGTTCAGTGGATTTTGAATTTCATGGGCGATACCGGCGGTAAGTTCACCAAGTGATGCCATCTTTTCTGATTGGATGAGTTGGTTTTGTGCAGCTCTTAAATCGGTTAGCGTATTTTCTGCACGGCCTTTGGCTTCTTCCAGTTTTTTGAAATCTTCATACCGGGCATAGGCTACAGAAAAAGAATCTGCCAATGACTGAACCAACTCAATCTGTTCCTTATCTAGTTTTTCAGAACTACCGACATAGAGCATACCCTGCTCAAATGGAATCATTTGCAACGCAAGGTACTCCGGAGCATCTCTCCCCGACTTAAAATTATCTTGATCATCAATAAGTCCATGCTCAATCAGGGATTTCATAAATTGAATAAACTGTTCTTGATTCCATTCATCGCGATATACCAATTGCTTTTTCCAATGGTCAACTGTGGCTTTAAAGAGTGGAATACTTTCATATTCTGTATTCCAAGCTGCTAACGAGTCCCCTGATGGATTTGAAAGGAAAACGTTTATATTTTTTGCATCATCATCCACAATAAACACACCACATCGGAAAAAGGGTACATCGAGGGTGGTCAGTTCTCGCCAAATCAACGGAGTGATTCGGTTAAGATCATCGGTTGTTCGCATGGATGCAATCTCTGCGCGAATCCGATCAAGCGATGATTGTTTTACTGCTTCCTTAGCCTGGGCTTCCGCTTTTTGAAGGTCCAGGAATCGGGTATACGTCTGCTCGAATACCTTAGCAAATCGCTTAAAGATAGAATGAGCTTCCTGACAGGGCTCGTATGTAATAAATAACAGATATCCATACGAAAAATAGGCTACATGAAAGACTTGAAAGGTGGGTACATCAAATCCGGCCTTTAAAATATCCTCCAGCATTTCTCCCACCATGGGGAGTTTTCGCATATATTCATAATGGGACTTCAAGGCTTCCCCTCCCATTTCTTCCACGTAAAGTGACTCTCCTTTATCTCCAGCTTCAGAAAACCGTATAGAAACAGGGTCTTCGGTGTGTGGATAAGTGAAGGGTTTCTGAATTACATCTTCACTGCTCATCCATAAGGTAGTGGCTTTTTTGTTTTTCTGCCAGGTACCATAGCCTGCACTCCACAAATTCACACCCATATCCCTTACCTGTCGGAATAATAGATTGGCTGCTTCTATTAGCTCCCCGCTATGCTGCATTCCCATGGTTCTGCTACGTACCCGCTCAAGAGCTGCTTCTATTTTAGCTTCCTTTGTCTGTGCTTCTGCCTTTTGAAGGTCCTGGAAGCGGGTGTATGTGAGGTCGAATTCCTTTGAAAATCGATATAGTATGTCCAAATTTTCTTCTGTTAATTCCTCCAGGTCATCTGCCTGCAGTCCTCCGAAGTTATGAAATGAAAAAGAGTTTATGATTTTTTCAGGAGCTCTTATGCCATCCTTGACTGATTCTGGAAGCTGAGCTGCTATCGTATCCTTGAACAGATAATCATCCAGTTGCTTTTTCTCATCTCCTTTTAATACATATACCCACTTTGCTTTTCTTTTCCTCCATGTATTGAAAATTCTTTTATGATATGGATGCGTTACAGCCATTCGCAATGATTCAGGTGTTTTTTCAACTTCGGAATTTGCCATCCAAACCTCCAATTCATCGGGATTTTCATCGAATATCCAAAGCATGGTACGAGTAAGCCTAATATCAAGTTTGGTTAATTCTGAAAACACAGTTGAAATTACTTCAGATAACTCAGAAGACTCATGCATTGCCATGGCTCTCACACGTACACGCTCTAATGATACTTCAATTAGTGCTTCTCTTGCCTGGGCTTCTGCATTTTTAAGGTCGAGGTATCTTCTATAAGTTTGTCCGAAAACACCGGCAAATCTATTTAATACCCTGGCTGCCTCTTCTGAAATCGGGTTTGGAGCAAAAGCAAAAAGGATGCCTTCAGAATAAAAGAAACTCCTGTGGTACTCATTTTCCGGCAAGGAATTTAAGTCTATTTGAAACGGGTATTCCGGTTCATTGTTAAGTGCTTTGTAATACTTCAATACATCATTGCCGATGTAATCGTAGCGATAATCTGCCTTACCACGTTTCCATGCTTTTTTTAGTCCTATCAGCATGGGATGTATCGTCATGTCCAACATTCCCATCTTTAAATCCACCGAACCATCAGGATAGGAAGTTGCCGACCATGTTTCCATTCCTTCATTTCCTTCAAGGATTCCAATGCCACACCGAATGGATTTGTCAAGGCCCAACTTCAATACTTCATTAAATAAGGTCGCAACCGTATCACCTACATCCTGGCTGTTGTGCATGGCCATTGTTTTAGTCCGGACTCTTTCCAGGGCTGTTTCGATCTGCGCTTCCCTAACCTGGGCCTCTGCGTTCTTTAGGTCAAGATATCTTTTATAGGTGAGGGAGAAAACTTTTGTAAAGCGATGCAGCAGCTGCTTTTGTTCTTCAGACAAGTCCTCTTTTGAGTACACAAATATGTTACCATGTTCAAAATAAAAACAATGACTCATTTGGCGATCGGGGTACTTGGCGATTTTAGGAAATCGGTAGCCAGGAACTTTGCCTAATTTCTCATAATAATCCCGAACTTCATTAGCATGCAACGTATGCGTAAAGTAGCTTTCATTATTCCTCCAGGCTTCAACTACACTTTGAGCC
>CAYMFU010000158.1:0-9956 GCA_964389805.1 uncultured Roseivirgaceae bacterium
ATGGGTAAACACAAAAGAATATATGATTACAGAGAAGAGTCATCCAAATACCAAAGATGGATTCTCCGCAACATGGGAAGCTTGCTATGATAATGAAAATCTGTATTTCTTAATTGACGTGACGGATGAAAGCAACCTGCAGGCCAGAAAAGTTGAAATCGATCTGGATGGCACTAAATATAAATCTTTCAAAGCGGTGAGAACGATCGACAATATAGAATCCTATGCTGATATTGGTGTATATACGGTAAAGGATGGTTCGATTATCTATGAGGCACCTTCCAGGTCGATTACCACGTTTATAGGTATAGACTAAATATTTATTTATTGTCAGGTATATTCTTAAAAATAATACTCTTCCTGTTTCTTTCAGTTCTTTTAAGTCTGATTCCTGTGAACACATCATTTTCACCCGCTAAGGAGGGGATTCCTATCTATATTTCCTCAAATGGAGTTCATACCGATATCATACTTCCCATCAAAACTGATATCATTGATTGGCAGGCTCTTTTTGAACCGGAAGAATTTGGAAATGGATGGGTATATGCATCTTATATTGCCTTTGGCTGGGGAGATAAGGGATTTTTCCTTAATACCCCGGAATGGTCGGATTTAAAGCTTAGTACAGCCTTAACTGCATTATTTATGCCCAGTGTTTCTGCCATGCATGTATCCCTCTGGCCACAACCTGAGGAAAATATTCTGACCAAAAAAACATTACTATCTGGAAAAGACTACGAAGAAATTGTAGCTTATATATTAAATTCTTTTTCCAGGGGAACTGATGGAAAAGTTTTGAAAATCAATCACCCTGGATACGGTGACTATGACCTTTTTTTTGAATCTTCTCTTAAATTCCATCTTTTCAAAACCTGTAATGTCTGGACCAATACAGGTCTGAAAATTGCAGGTGTTCGGTCCAGTTTCTGGACACCTTATGACAAGCCCATATTATACCATCTTTCAAATATTAAGGGGCCTTAAGATTTCTTATTCTTTATGAAGTGTATTTATAGCTTTTATCTATGGAAAGATCCAGTACGACAAGTACCGCCGCTTTTACTCATCATACCGGTTCTTTCAGCAAATTATAAGACCAGTTCTTTATCGAGAACAAAAATCTTAACTGTTTCCCTTTTCACTCCATCGTGGGCCATAGCATCAGCCGTTTCCTGTGAATCAAGACTTTTAAGATAGCGACCAAGATCATCGGGTTCAAAACAAATGGCAACTTCATTTTTATCGTTAGCAGAAAATTGTACGGCCTTGCTTAAAGACATACCTCTAAACATGTCAGAGTGAGATCGGAAACCTGTTTCCCATTTTGCTGAATCTTCCACATCAGCAGTGATTATTACTTTTGTCATGACAATAGGGTTTTGGTGAACCTTGAATGTACGATATATATTAACCGCATACAAGATATTATTTAAGTATACCTTGTCCAGGGAATTTGAGAAATGATAACGATGTCATACTTTTGTATCGAATCGGTTTGAACTATGCACCAACACAATCATCATTCTCATAGTAATTTAAGAGGCAGAAAATTGATCGTAACAATTTTCCTGAACCTTTTAATTACTGTCGTACAAATACTTGGGGCTATATTTGCCAATTCTCTTGCCTTGTTATCTGATGCTTTTCATAACTTCAGTGATACATCTTCCCTCCTCTTCAGCTACATAGCCAATCGACTAACGAGAAGAAAATCAACAAAAGAGCAAACATTTGGCTTTAAAAGAGCTGAGATAATTGCCGCCTTTATAAATTCGAGTATCTTGTTGATCGTTGGTGCTCTTCTAATTTATGAATCCATAGAGAGGATCATTAATCCTCCTGAATCGGATATTAATGCAATACTTGTTATGTCAATGGCGGCATTCAGTATTCTGGCCAACGGATTGAGTGTTATGATCCTGAAACAGGACGCCAGGGAGAACATGAATATTCGATCTTCCTATCTTCACTTATTTACGGATATGCTCTCTTCAATTGCCGTACTTCTTGGGGGGGTAACGATATATTTCTTCAATCTGACTATTGTAGATCCCATCTTATCCATTGCAATAGCTATATATCTGATGGTCTTTGGATGGAAATTAGTTGTACAAAGTTTAAAGGTTCTCATGCAATTTACACCTTCCGGAATGGATATTGAGACAATTGCAAAAGATCTTTCTCAATTTAAAGAGGTAAAAAATATACATCATGGTCATTTATGGCAACTTACCGATCATGAGTACATGTTTGAAGCTCATATTGACTTTGAAAAAGACTTGCCTATCAGCAAAGCTTGTACAGTGATGAATGAAATGCGAATACACCTCAGTAAGAGATATCACATTCACCACGCCACATTTCAACCAGAATTTGGTGTATCCTGCAATTCGGACCTGATTCATCAGGATCTTATCCAGGAATAGTAAAATTATATTATTAAATCGGATCGGATTAAATCCACGATATTTTATGCAAACCAAAACATGAATAAAACTATAGGTCTATTCATTCCTGGTGATTAGCATTTTGATTGGTTCTGCAATGCTGAAATTCAGGGAATAGTAATCTGTTCCCAGCACATTGCTCAGAAAACTACAATTGGGCATCAATTGATCAATGATATAATTTGCCCGTACTCCAGCCGCAATGATATTGCAGTCCCCATCAATAATGATCACTTTTGGAAAACACTCCTCAAGGTTATCGAGTTTATCCATACATATTTTATTTAAATCATGTATCTGATTGACAAACTCCAATTCAGCCATTGAAACTTTGGCCGTTAATGCAGATCCTTCTCCCTCATTACTACCGGCCATTGTCATGTTGAAAGTAATTGTTACGATCAACAGGATTAAATATGGAACCTTTTTCATGGCAGTAAAATTTAAATAATCAGCGATAATAAAAATTATATTCCCAACAGCGTGCCACAATTTATAATGTGCTATAAATCAATGCCTTACAAAATATGTGAATATTATTTATGTGTGCATAACTGAACACTTTCAAGTGCACTAGTGTTCAGTATGAAAATATGATAAAATATACTAGTCGGATTGAAGCTTAAATCTTGATTCGAGTGTTCCTACAATGATCCTGAAGAAACCGTCTTCCATCATTTTCCTTCCCTGATCATCCGGATACGCCAAATGCTCCTCCGGATCTATGGTAAAAGAGTATTCTTTCATTTCTCCAGGCAATAAAAACTGTTTTTCAAAATATTTTAATTGTTTAATGGGCCTGCTGTAAGTGCCCACCTCATCAGCGATATACCATAGTACAGCCTCTTTGCCTTCTCGTTTTCCTGTATTTTTAACCTTTACAGAAACCTGCAATTTTTCATTCTCAGTAATAACAGAATCACTCAGTATAAGGTCTGAATATTCAAATTGGGTATAACTTAAGCCACTGCCGAATACTCCAATTGTGTATTTCATTAATTCCGTATTATGAGCGTTTAAGCCATTAAATACAGTATGCCCGTGATTATAAGATAACATATGCCCGGCCTGATAGGGATAAGTAATTGACATCTTGGCACTTGGGTTTATCCTGCCGCTCAAAATACCTGCTATTGCTGCTCCTCCATAGATTCCCGGTAATCCTGCAAATATCACGGCATGGCATTGATCAAACAAATCGCCAATAATTCGGGGCCTTCCTTCCAGCAATACCAAAATAACTGGCTTTTTAGTTGCAATGGCAGTTTCGATTAGTTCTATCTCATCTGAAGGGAGTGACATATTATCAATATTTCCAAATCCCTCAGCATAAGGATTTTCACCTGTTACTATTATAACCGCATCTGAAATGCCGGCGTAATATCTTAGATGCGCCCTGTCCGACAGTGTTACCCTTGTATTTTCAAACTCTGACTGCAGGGCCTCATAAAAAGTAAGCATGGAGTCAGGATACAGACTTTCATCATCACCTTGCCAGGAATACGTCCAACCCCCACATAATCCCATTTTAGAATCTGCATTTGCCCCGATTACTGTTAAACGGTTTGGCTTTCCCATTGGTAAAAGTCGATTTTCATTTTTCATTAACACAATAGATTCGGCTACAGCGTCTTTGGCAGCTTTTCGTGCTTCCTCCGTGTTTATGGTTTTGAAATAATCTCCTGATGGAAATGGATTCTTAAAGATTCCCAATTGATATTTTAACCTTAATATTCGTTTTACAGACAGATCTATCCTTTCCTCAGGTATCCTCCCATCTTCGACGAGGGATATCAGATAACCGCAAAAATCTGTAGACATAGGAGTCATGGCCACATCAACGCCAGCAATTATGGTTTTATAGGTTGACTCTTTTTCGTTTTCCGTGACAAAATGTTCAGTATTAAGTTTTATTATATCCTTGTAATCAGTTACCACTACACCTTCAAAACCTAGTTCATCTCTCAATACGGTAGTCAGATAATGAAATGAAGAATATACTGGTATCCCATTGATTGCACCACTGTTAGCCATTACGGTCATGGCACCACTTTTGATGGCGGCCTCGAATGGCGGTACCAAAAATTCATATAGTTTCTGAGAATTAATATCAGCCTCGGTCCGGTCCCAGCCACTATTAGGCACCGAATATCCGATGAAGTGTTTTGCAGATGCTGCCATTTTATAGCTCCCTATTTGTGTTTCCTGCAATCCTGTTATATATTCTGCTCCCATAATCGTGGAGAGATAGGTATCCTCTCCGAAAGTTTCATATAGCCTGGGCCAATTTTTCTTTATACCTATTCCCAGAACAGGTGCAAAATTCCAGTGGTGCCCAAGTGAGGCCGCTTCGAGAGCTGTATACTTACCCATATCATATGCAAAGGCTGAGTTGAAAGTAGCTCCAATGTTTAGCTGGTGAGGGAAGACTGTCCCTTCTGCCAGGAAATTGGCACCGTGAATGTGGTCTATACCAAAAATTACAGGTATCTTATTCGTAGAATTCATCATATTTATTTCCTGAAAAAAACGGCATACCCCTGCCCATTCTTCTGCAGTCCGTACTCCTCCCTGTAAAATTGAACCAATCTGATAGGTTTGGATAACTGTTTTCAGTTTAGCTGTATCAATAGTTATGGATTGAGTCCATGTGGCATCCCCGCTGGCATCTTCCACACTAAAAAATGACTCATTAATCTGGGTCATTTGACCCACCTTTTCAACAAGGGACATCCGTAATAGAAGACTATCAATAAAGTCTTCCATAACATCATCATCTGTCCTTTCATGGGCAATTCGCTCAAAGATGGACAGATCCCTGGGCCCATCACTGTATCTTTTCTTACAACCCGTTGTAAGAATTATACCTATTGCGAGAACGTAATAAATGATTGATAATCTCATATGAGTAAATAAGCGTATCCACAAAAATATTCAATTTTATAAAATATCCTTTAATGAGTGTTTTATAAGATAATTAGGATATTTTTATAAAAATGTCATTCCCATGCACAAGATAATGTTTTTATTATAAATATTTAAATTTTCAGGAGTTTGGGAAATTATATTATAGAATTCACGAATATTATCTGGGGATTGCCTTTATTGATCCTATTAATTGGAGGTGGAATTTTCTTTTTCTTTTATTCCGGCCTTGCTCCATTCAGATATTTCAGGCACGCATTCCAGATATTAATTGGGAAATATGATAACCCTGATGATCCGGGAGACATCAATCACTATGAGGCTCTTTCAACCGCACTGGCATCTACAATAGGAATGGGAAATATCAGTGGTGTGGCTATAGCTATTGCCGCGGGAGGTCCTGGTGCTATATTCTGGATGTGGATTAGTGCCTTTTTTGGTATGGCTACTAAGTTTTTCAGTTGCTCTCTGGCTGTTATGTACAGAAGAAAAGATGAAAATAATGAGCTTCAGGGAGGGCCAATGTATGTGATCACTGAAGGATTAGGGAAAAACTGGAAACCTTTAGCTATTTTCTTTTCATTAGCTGGCATGATTGGTGTATTGCCCTTATTCCAGGTTAACCAGTTTACACAGGCCATCCGGGATATTTTTTTGATTCCGGCCGGTGTGAGCAATATCATGGGCATAAATATAGTAATGGGACTTTCACTTGCCGCTATTTCTGCTTTGGTCATTTTTGGTGGAATTAAACGAATTGGAAAAGTTGTAGGTAAACTTGTACCCGTAATGATTGTGATATATTTTCTGGTCGTCATATTGATATTAATCCTGAATACAGCAGATATTCTTCCGGCCTTTCAATCAATTTTTGCAGATGCCTTTACGGGGAATGCTTTATTGGGTGGCGCACTGGGACAACTGATCATTACTGGAGTAAGACGGGGTACTTTTTCCAATGAAGCAGGTATTGGTACAGCTCCTATGGCACATAGTGCAGCCAAAACCAACGAACCCATTCGGGAAGGATTGGTTGCAATGTTAGGGCCAGCAATCGACACATTGGTTGTCTGTACTTTAACGGCCCTGGCACTGATAATAACAGGCGTCTGGATAAATCCTGAGACGGATGGTATAACGCTTACGGCTATTGCCTTTGAAAAAGCCCTGCCTGGTGCAGGAACATACATTTTAATGGTTTGTGTATTATTCTTTGCCCTGACAACCTTGTTTGCATTTCCATATTATGGGACAAAATGTTTTGCTTTCGTTTTCGGAACGAAGTATAAGAAACTATATAATTATATATATCTGATTGGGATATTTGTATCAGCCGTAACCTCTCTGAATGTATTAATCAGTTTTGTAGACGGTGTTTATGCATTAATGGCCATTCCCACAATGATCTCTACACTTTTACTTGCTCCGAGGGTGAGAAGAGAGTTTAAAAAATATTTCAAAAAGATCAGTACCCGTTAATCATGATAAGTAAAAAAATCCTGCCCGGAAGTCCTGATTAAGATTTCAACTTTTTATCCTTCCGTCAAAATCATTCCGATCAGCTTCAGGACTAAGAGGAAACTTAATCACCTTATTATCCCTCTGAGATCGGTAAATGGCAGTAAAGAGTTCGACAGTTTTTCTTCCGTTAGAGCCAGAAACCAAAGGCTCCCGGTTTTCATCGAGGGCCTGTAAAAAATCTTCGATTTGGCGTTCCATATAAAATACCGTTGGATCAATAGAATTAAAGAAATCAGAATCTTCCCTGTTCCAATTTTGAAGCATTCCTTCTTCTCCGGGGATTGACCACAAGTCATTGACGGGCGGTTCCATGACACTTGACATACCCGCAATAAACATGGCCCCACCATCAGTTTGAACACCGATTGAAGCCCCGTTTTTCCCATGAACATGCACTTTCCCATAAATTCCGGGCTTCTCAGAATTACTGACTATAATATTCCCAAGTGCTCCACTTTTAAACCGTATTACAGCAAGGGCAGTATCTTCTACTTCAATATAGGGATGATTCAAATTTCCCCATATGCCAAATAGTTCATCAATTTCACCCAAATACCATAATAATAAGTCCAATTGATGCGGTGCCTGGTTCACAAGAACACCTCCTCCCTCTTCCTCCCAGGTACCTCTCCAGGGATCAGCATTATAATATGCTTCATCTCTCCAACCTAACATATTGATCGTACCTAGAATTGGAATTCCGATTTTTCCATGATCGATAGCCTGTTTAACCCGCATTACCGGAGCATACCACCTCCTCTGACTTATAACACCTAAAGTTTTACCACACTTTTCAGCAGTTCCAATCATAGAATCGCAATCTTCTAATGAAGATGCCAGTGGTTTTTCAACCAATACATTTGCACCAGCTACCATTGCCTGATTTGTCGGATCCCTGTGAAACGGATGTGGGGTACATATGATAACCAGATCAAGAGCTTCCTGCTGTACCATTTGCGATATATCCGTATACGGATTTACCCCATATTGCTCTGAAAATTTATCTACCGTTGAGGGAGTTCGGCTCCAAACTGCTACAAAATCTGATTCTGGCAGGTTTTGAAGAGCTTTTGCATGCAAATGAGCCACTTTACCGCAACCAATGATACCTGTTCTATACATTAAATAATTAGGTTATGGGATTAATATTATTTTATAAAGACCGGGTTCCTTATCATAAAGTCTTTTAAACCATGACGCCCCTTCAGACATAGGCGCAGTAGCGCTTAACATCGGGCCAACATCGATCAATCCTTTTTCCATCATAGACAGGACCATTGGATATTCACCAGCTATGGCACAACTCCCCTGTACTCGTATCTGTCGTGTTACGACTGATTGAAGAGGGAATTGTACTTCTGCGGCCAGGTTACCAATCAAGGTAACAGTAGCACCTTTTCTTACACTATTTATTGATAAGTTAAGGCTTTCTGTGTTCCCCACAGCCTCAAATGCAATATCCGCTCCCCTATTTTCCGTTATCTTATGAATTTCTTTTTGTACATCCTGGTTTTTTGGGTTCAGATAAAGGTTAGCCCCAAACTGGCGTGCCAGTTCCAGTTTCTGATCATCGATATCAACAGCTATTACTTGTCCAGCCTGGGTTTGTGTAAGAACCTGAATTAAGAACAGGCCAATCATTCCGGCTCCAACAACAACTATAGAGTCTTGTACTGATAGTTTTGTCAATTCAATCGCATGACAGGCTACAGCAATTGGTTCTACCATCGCTGCATGAATAAAATCAACCTCATCGGGCAATTTGTATAGAATATGCTCGGGAATGGCTACAAATTCTGCAAAAGCTCCATTTTGGCGGTATTCCCCAGGAGAAACTCCCAGAACTTTGCGGTTTTCACTAAGATTGTACATTCCCTTTAAAGTGAACCAGTCGTTTAAAGGATAAATAGTCGAATCGAAAGTTACCCTGTCACCAGGTTTCCAATGCATAACCTCTGCACCAACCTTCTCAATTATCCCTGCTGCTTCATGCCCCATTATGATTGGGGGTATTCGCCGGCCTGAACTACCATCCATACCATGTACGTCACTTCCACAAATACCGCAGGCTTTTACACGGACAAGAACCTCGTTACTTTTGAATTCTGGTGCTGGCACATCTTTGTAAACCAGCTTATTGTACTCCTCGAGAACTAACGCTTTCATAGTTTATAGTCTAAAAATAAATCAGCTGGTAGATAGCTGGTTAATATCATGATTGTCTAAATGTGTCTTAGGGTATCCTTTTGTAACAGAATTTATCATTGCCTTTCCTACATGATCCGTATTGGTTATAGATTTTGAAAAAAGATAATTAAGCAGGGGCATAAGAGGTTTTATAATAGTATACATTGTATTGTACATTTTTGTACTTGATTTAATTCCTTTCATAGGTTGAATAAATCCAGGCCGGAACATATAGGCTTTCTTGAAAGGAAGAGCCAGTATTGCATTTTCTGTTTTACCCTTTACATTGGCCCACATCATACGACTCTTTTCCGTACTATCTGTTCCCTGACCCGACACATAACAGAAAGTCAAATTGGGATTTAATTTTAAAAGAGTATTTGCAAAATGCAGGGTCAGATCATAGGTAATTTTCGTATAGTCTTTTTCTGACATCCTGTATGCAGAAACACCCAGGCAGAAGAAACAGGCATCATATCCTTTTAACTGTTCTTCAATTGTTGATAAGTCATAAAAATCCTGATGAATAATTTCTTTCAGTTTATCGTGTTCCATTTCAATGGATCTCCTGTTAATCAGGAGTACAGAATCTATGCTGTCGCTATCAAGGCATTCCAATAAAACGCCCTTGCCTACCATGCCAGTGGCACCGGTAATAACCACCTTTAAATTCATGATTTCAGGTATTTAATGATAAAAGGAAAGATACAAAAAATAAAAAAAGAGTTCAGTGTTTCTGAACTCTTTCTTCGTGCGCACGAGAGGAATCGAACCTCCACGGGAAAAATCTCCCACTAGGCCCTCAACCTAGCGCGTCTACCAGTTCCGCCACGTGCGCGTAACATTACGGGCGACAAAGTTAACCTATTTAAATTT
>CAYMFU010000159.1:0-3681 GCA_964389805.1 uncultured Roseivirgaceae bacterium
AACATGGTTTTAGCAGTCATAAAAGTAAAAGTACTGCTATCAGTAATAGATGGATTTACACCTCCGAATTCACCAAAATTTTCAAGTCGTTGAATTTGAGTAGCCGGATCAAACTTTATATTTCCCATTCGTTATATTTATTTATGATTTTTATTTGCTTGATAACTGTTTATAATTATTTGTCATTCTTTCCGTTTCATTTTTCCTAATTGAACCTAACCTTTAGATTAGCCTCTGCTATTTTCTAAAGATCTCATTGATTAGATTTATTAATAGAAACAGGGATCAAAGTGTCATTATTATTCATACCTCAGGGAATATATGGGATTCCGGGCGGCGGCGTAATATACTTTTCCGCTTACTGTAATAAAAGAGACTGCAAAAATAACCAGAAGCGGTATGATAAAAGTAAGGGCTGTCAGGTCGGTAAAATACTCCCAGATAGAATCCATCAGTGCTACATTTAAGAAGTATCCGGCCACAATCCCTGCAAGGTATCCAATGGCAAGAATGACCAGGAATTCATAATTCAATTGTCTGATTACTTCCGCAATGGATGCACCAAATATCTTACGTATTCCAATCTCTTTAGTCCGATGTATGATCCTGAGTGAAACCAGTGAGTATAAGCCGGCAGAAGAAAGCAATACCGCAATGAGCACCAGGAAAATAGCAATGCTAAAGATCTTTGTATTGATATACTTTGAGGCCTCCATGAAAATATCCCCCTCTAATTCGAAAAATGGACGATCGGGTACAAGTTTGCTCCATTCGTCCTTAAGGTACTGAGTCACTTTCTGTCGGTTTTCCGGTGCTATTCTGATGAAAAGTGCAGAAGCTTTATAAGTGTCATCAGCAAGCCTGTAAAAGATGGGATCGATTGTTGTTGTAAAAACACCTTCATCCAACAGGTTGTCTATAACTCCGATTATGTTTAGCGGAACAGAATCATTCATAATAACCGTCTTTCCAAGCGGTTCACTTATTCCCGACTCCTGGATGAATTTCCTGTTTACCAGGATGGAACTGATCTCGTCCGTTCTTCTTGTTCCGGGTTCAAAAGACCTTCCTTCTGCCAGGCGGAGTCCCATGGTGTTGAATGATTCAATTTCAAGGAATTTCATCTTTGCCTCCAGCCTGGTCTCCTGGTAGCTTATGGACATGGTATTAAAAAACGGACCCTGGATGGATTCACTTATACTCTCAATATCAGGATGGCTCTGAATTGCATTTCTATATACATCCAGAGAGTTATCCTCTCCATGGACCTCAAGGAGATTGTCACCATCATATCCCATATCGAATCCATCCAGATAATCGGCATTCTGGATAAAGGTAACACCTGTAAAAAGGGCAAGGACAGAAATGCCATACTGCACGGTAAGAATACCTTTTGAGAATATATTACTTCCTCCAAGTTTCAGCTTCTCCCGGAAAATACTGACCGGATTGTAACTACTGATATACCATGCGGGATAGGCTCCGGCAAGAATAGCTGTTGCGATCAGGGCCATGAGTATAAATATCCAGAGATCAGGATCTTTGCTTATGGAAAATGATAAATCCATGAAATCCCACATGGCAGAGTAAGATGGGACAAGATAGTGCGCAAAGAACAATGCAAAAATGAGAGCGAAAAAAACCAACAGGATATTTTCACTCATTAGTTGCAGAATAAGTTGATGCTTCTGACTACCAACTACCTTTCTGATGCCAATTTCTTTTAAGCGCTTTCCGGCAATTGCGATGGTCGTATTCGTGAAGTTAAAACAGGCAATGAGTAAAATACATACCGCAGCAATAAGAGGAGGTAATACTGCAGCAGGATGAAGAGCTGGCTGGAAAGGGTGCTCCCTGACACTCCTTCCATTGTGCGCCATATCCCTCAAGGGGGCCAGATAAAAGCGCTCTACCTGATGATAATTGACATCATTGATTACCGGCACATATGTTTGCAGAGACTTTTCAATTATCCCGGTCTGTTCTTGATCCTTTACCAGAATGAATGTACTTGCTATTTCGTAAATATTCCCCCAGCTTCCCTTGCTATTGTTATCCTTATATATTTCATGAATGGGGGCAATCGCATCAAATTGAATACTTGAATTTAAAGGATGATTTTCAAGAACCCCTCCAACGGTATACGGGGAATCCCTGACAGAGATGATCTCTCCAACAGGATCCTGATCGCCGAATAAACCCATGGCCAGGCGCTCGGTAATGAAAACAGAATTATTATCACGGAAGGATTCCTTATTTCCTGAAATCAAAGGGAATGTGAAAAGATCAAAGAGATCAGGGTCGGTATAATATAACTGTGCATATGCTTCATTTTCTCCTGCTTGCACCAGAGGTCCCATAAGGTCCTTGGCCATCCGGACCATAATTTCAACACCGCTGATATCATCAACAACAGTGGGCCCAAGCAGGCCCGGAGTAGCAGCAAATGATTTCTCTTCACCCTCGATCAGCTGGGTATGTTCAATCCGGTATATCCGTTCCCTGTTTTCATGGCAACTATCGAAATCAGCATCAAATCTGTAATTCAGATACGCTGTAATACATACAGCCAGGGCCAGTCCAAGCCCCATGATATTAATAAGAACATAAACAATATTCTTGCTAACATTCCGAAAGATGATTCTTAGATAATTCTTCAACATAGTCCGAACCTTATGGTTTGGAAAGTCATCTGCGTAACCGTATCTCCTGATTCAAATTTATCAAATCATTCATTCTCATCTTATAGTTTCACGCCAGGCATTGCGCACAAAGGTTGGTGTATATGCTGGCCTGGCTCTTTGCTTACCCATCTGGGATCAACTACATAGCAGAGGAGTTGATCTGCGAAAGGCGTGACAGGCGGTATGGCGTATGACACTATGTTGGCAACAGTCATTCTGTTGAATAGTAAATGTTTTTTATATAGATGTCATTCCCATCAAAATCCTTGTCCCCCCTAAAAAAAATAAGGGCTGTAACATCACTTAAATTTGCTCCTTGATCGAGTTCAGCTAGAGGAATTGAATACGATTTCCATTCATCTGTAATTGAATAGTTGCTCTCCGGCTTAAAACTAACCTGATTATTTGTTTGATTTCCCTCTGCAAATAATCCAGTTTGAAAACCTATTTGGAAAGATGAGAGGGTGTTTCCCTTTATTTCAAAATTCAATTGCCCCAATTCAAAATTAGAAAGATTTTCTCCTGTTCCTCCAACTATCTCCAGTGCACAACCCCACCATGCTCCAGTTCCGGTTTTTACTTCTATGATTCCATCTTGTGACATTTCAATGCCACATGTTCCCTCCCAGGCGTTCAGTTTCAGTTTTTCACTAGGATATGCTATATCATTTGTCCCTATCGGTACTAAGGTTTCATGAACCACCACATAAGTGCTTTCATGTACAGCTTGACCAATTTTTCGGTCTTCATTCACGGTAGCGATTTCAAGCAAGCCCATTTCACTTTTTAATGGTGGGACAAGAACATCTTCCATTAATTTGCTTTTATCACCATCATAGGTTTTCGTAACAGGTAAACCGTTTCGCGTCAATCCATCAAACACGCCCTCGTCTACCATCTCCCATAATGGGAATTTTGCCTCTCCTTTTAGGTTGATCAACCCAAAATGATTTTCTGATCCTAAAGCATTTCCCTGATCTTTCCATTGTTCATCAAA
>CAYMFU010000160.1:0-12577 GCA_964389805.1 uncultured Roseivirgaceae bacterium
CTATCCCTCTGCCATTGTCCGGTTTTTGAAATCTCTGAACCCGGATAAGCCCCCTGTGATCCTGTTTGGCGGCAATGGTACGGAACACCGTTATATTTATGATCCTCCCCTGGACTCCAGGCTCTGGCTATGGGAAACGGCTGGGACAGGAGGTGGATTCTGGAATTGCTATTTCAATGGACCGTTCCCGGCAAAAACGCTTGATAGGCGTAATGCTTATCTTGCAAGTGACGCCTATAATTATATATTAAACAATCAGGCATTAATTCAAAATTTACAACCTGTAACGGATATAGCCATATTTTACTCCAAGGCATCTGGCAATATGTTAGGAGATGAAGATTTTTCCTTACCGCTAAAAGGCATCTTCAGGCTGGTTGAAGAAGGACATTACCAATATGGATTCGTATCTGATAGTCAACTCAGCATAGAAAAACTGAATCAATTCAAGGTATTGATCATGTCCAATGTTACTGCATTAAGCGATGAACATGTAGGTATTATCAGGGAATGGGTCGCAGGGGGAGGGAAGCTGATAGCAACTTTTCAAACCTCACTATTTGATGTGTCTGGCGTACAACGGGAAGAATTTGGATTAGCCGATGTGTTTGGGGTTAACTATGGTGGGGCCATCATAAAAACGGAAATTGATTGTTATCAGAAGATATTGACCCGGAATCCTATGATGAAAGGATTTGAGAATACAGAATTATTGCATAACAGTGGAAAAACCTTATTGGTCAATACGGCCCCGGGAGCTACTGAAATTACCGGGTATTTACCCAGGATCAATAACCAACCGCCTGAAAATGCTTTTCCTGAAAACTGGGACAGCCCTAATCCAATTATGGTATCGAATACCTTTGGAAAAGGGCAGGTAGTGTATTTTGCCAATGAGGCGGCCCGATTAATTTATACCATTGGTCATCCGGATTACCGGCATTTATTAGAAAACTCGATTGATATACTTTTGGGGAACCACGCTATACTGAAGACGAATGCACCGGCCAGTGTGCACGTTTATCTTAATCAAAGTGATAAAGATCCAATGGTATATCAATTATCCCTGGTCAATACTTCTTCCTCCACCCACCGCCCATTAAGGGAACTTGTACCCGTATCCGGGATAGAGGTTGTTTTGCCATTCGATATTGCAGCTCATGAATCTCTTTTTGGTATGAACATTTTTATACGAGTGGATCGGAATACTCTGCAAATCGACAACCTTGAAGAATTTTGTTCTATTAAACTAGTAAAGAATTAATTTTTGTTAAATACTATTGACAGATAATCAATTTATCAACAAAAGGAAGTGAATGACAAATCCGGCAAATGTCATGTCTCCAACTTGTATATGGTTCGGCGTTACCTCATTTTTAAAATTCAGATATAAGAATGATTGCTTTAGTAAAGAAATTTAAGGGAGTTATTGGATTGTTCCCATTACATTTATATTCGGTTTTTCTGTTTTTAGAGTAGCTATGTAGTTGTACTTTTAGTTTTGTTTTCTATGAATTATTAGTCAACTTTAAGGTTAACCAATGATCGATTTTAAAAGGATTACGTGGATACAGAATTCATTCAACGTGTTAATGCAGGAGATAAGAAAGCCTTTGGGGAGATATTCGATGAATATTTCAATGCACTTTGTGCATTCAGCTACAGGTACATCCCCGATCGATCTGATGTGGAAGACATCATTCAGGATGTTTTTATAGCATTCTGGAAGTATAATAAAGAATTTAATAATATTAATGCAGTAAAAGCTTTTCTCTATACCTCTGCAAGAAATAAATGCCTTAATTATCTCAAACATCTGGATGTCAGGAAAAAACATCAATCCGCATTGATCTATGAACTGGAGTCTGAACAGTTTTTTAAGAACCATGTTATCGAAGAAGAAGCTTATAATCAACTCTATTCAGAGATTGCCAAGCTCCCTGAGTCAGCACAAAAAATCATGATCCTGGCTCTTACTGGTTTAAAAAACCAGGAGATCGCTGATGAGCTGAATATCTCTGTAAATACAGTAAAAACTCAAAAAAAGATTGCCTATGCGAAATTAAAAGACAATTTAGATCCTATTGCATGGGTAATATTATTGACATTATAATTTTATTTACAAAAAATCATATTCACTTCACCCACTTGCCTGACATAGTTGTTTTACTATCGGATGGAAGATAAACTTATGGATAAGCAATTTTATATATCGGATCTAATTGCAAAGGTGAACAGAGGGACTATTTCTTCTGAAGAAAGAAAAACCCTGGATGTATGGTTGAAAGAAAGCGAAGAGCATTACAAAATTTATAAACGGGCGACTGACAACAAGTACCTGGTAGCAAAACTTGAAGTGTATCAGCTCTTCAAAAAAAGTAAAATCAGAGCATCAATTGAAAGTGAGTTATTCGAGAGCAAAACGGTTTGGTTTGTTCCCAAAACGATGTTGCGCTACGCAGCTATAATAGTTCCTTTCGTAATCATGGCAGGTATATCCTGGTATTATCTAAAAGATTTTCGTACTACTCCATTATCGAGTTTGGATAGCAAACACGTTCCCGGTTCACAAAAAGCAACCTTGGTATTGTCTGATGGACAGGTACATGAGCTGGATAAGGATAATCTACAGGGGGATATAAAAGAGGGGGGAGCAAGGATAGTCAATCAACAGAATTCGCTTATCTATTCTGCTGAAGATGAGATATCGGAAGTTAAGCCTGTTGTTCATAATGAGTTAATAACACCAAGAGGTGGGGGCTATACTCTGCAGCTTGCAGACGGCACAATTGTCACATTAAATGCTGGCTCATCTTTAAAATACCCTGTTTCTTTTACAGATAGTATCAGACAGGTATTTTTGGTAGGTGAGGCTTATTTTGATGTTCGTCATGATGGTAAGCCATTCATAGTATCATGTGATGACATAGACATACGGGTGCTCGGAACAAGTTTTAATATTTCCACTTATCCGGATGACCCTGATGTAAAGACCACCCTTGTAGAAGGGAAAGTGAAAATTACAGCTTCTGAAAATCTGAACCTGGCTTCCGAAGGGAAAGTGCTTTCACCCAGCGACCAGGCCATATACAATAAAGACAACGCTTCAATTGATATCATTCAGGTCAATACCACCCAATATACTTCCTGGATTCAGGGAAAATTTGAATTCAAAAATTCAGACCTGGACCAGGTAATGAAAAGGTTAGCCCGATGGTATGATTTTGAATATCGATTTGAAACAGATGCTGCAAAAGATTATCATTTTACGGCCCGAATTAATAATGACCAGAGTATTTCTTCCATTCTTGAAATGCTTGAAATGACGACAGACGTGAGGTTTGAAATAAAAGACCAGATCATTGTAATACTGTAAGTATCCTGAGATGCCCATTCGCATCTCCATTCAATAAACATCTTAAAAAAAAATGAAATTCTTAAAATATTAAGTATATGGAAATATATTGCATAAAAAATGCGAAGAACAACATGGCAAAATACATGAGCCAGGTGTTTAAATATTCCTTGATATTTGCTTTATACCTGTTGATCACGACAACAGTTCAGGCGCAATCTGACCTCATCAACCTAAAGATGATTGATGTTAGCATTGAAATGGCAATCGATGAGATCAGGGAACAAACGGATGTAAGCTTCATTTTCAATAATGAGGAGATAAACCAGGCACCTAAAGTATCTGTATTTCTTGAGGAAGTAAGCGTTGAAGAGGCTTTAACTGAAATTCTTAAAAATACAGGATTAACCTTTGAAAAGGTAAATAATACCATTGTAATAAAGCCAATAAAGGAAAGCTCAAATAAATCCTCTGAAAATCCGGATGTTTTAAGGCAAACAATCAGAGGCAAGGTCTTTGATAAAGATTCTAAAGCCGAGTTGTCTTTCGCAACAGTACATGTCTTAAATACTGATCCCCTGATGGGTGCCACGACTGATATAGACGGTAATTTTGCCATCGAAAATATACCTGTTGGCCGCCATACCTTAAAAATAACTTTTGTGGGATATGCTGATGCCTATGTCCCGGAGATATTGTTGGGATCAGCCAAAGAAATTGTTCTTATTATTGAATTGTCAGAACAGGTCCAGTCACTGGGTGGTGTAACGATCCTTGGTTCAAATGGGGAACCGGTAAATGAAATGGCCATTGTAAATGCCAAACAATTCAATGCAGAGGAAACAAAACGATATGCTGCTACTATTGGAGATCCGGCGAGGATGGCCCAGGTCTTTGCTGGTGTTTCAGGAACCGATGATGCATCAAATGAAATTGTAATACGGGGTAATTCTCCCAATTGGTTATTATGGAGACTGGAAGGTATTGAAATTCCAAGTCCAAATCACTTTGCAGAGGAAGGATATTCTTCCGGTGCAATAAGTATTTTGAGTGCGAATATGCTCGGGGGTTCCGATTTTTATACCGGTGCATTCCCCGCCGAATATGGAAACGCCCTGTCAGGTGTATTTGATATCAACCTCCGAAATGGTAATAACCAGGAAAATGAGTTCACTATTCAGGCAGGTGTGTTAGGCATCGACCTGTCTGCTGAAGGACCATTTAAAAAAGGATATGGTGGTTCATTTCTTTTCAATTATCGTTATTCAACATTGTCTTTATTAAATGATTTTGGCATTCAGGTTTCTGAGAACACTATAGCTGATTATCAGGATCTTTCCTTTAAAATTAATTTACCTACCAAAAAATTTGGAACGTTTTCATTATGGGGAATTGGCGGTCTTTCATCGGATGATGAAAAATACTTGCCGGACTCATCGGAATATTTTGATGATGGATATAGTGATTATACCCAAACGGGAATGTATGCCACAGGCTTAAGCCATACCATTTTCACAGATAAAAAATCATACGTTCAAACTGTGTTTTCACTTTCCAATTCCTATAGTTCAGAAGATTTTCAGGAAATGGACGAGGAAGGGCAATTAAATGGTACTTTTTTCGATGAACTCCAAAACAGGGCATTTAGAATAAGTTCATATTATAACAGAAAAATTTCAAGTAAACTTAGCCTCCGTACAGGTGTGAAATTTAATAAGTTGAACTATAGTTACTATTCACGCTCAAGAAATGACAGCACTCAGGAATGGAATACATTTCTCAACAGTGATGGGAAAACGAATGTATACCAGGTGTTCGCACAAATGAAACAAAAGTTTTCGGATAAGGTAATTCTTTCTGCCGGATTGGATTATGTGCATTTTGCATTGAGCAATGACAATGTGATTGAACCCAGGCTGGGTCTGGTAATTGGATTGCCAAATGAACAAAAGCTTGGCTTTGGTTATGGGAAACATAGTAAACATGAGAATTTGCCAGTATATCTCGTGGAGAATGAGTTGCCGGATGGCTCAATTTATATGCCGAACAAATCATTAAAAATGGCCAGGGCTCATCATTTTTTGGCATCTTATGAAAAAATGTTCAGAAAGGACTTTTTATTTAAAGCAGAAGCCTATTTCCAGTACATAACTGATTTGCCCGTTCCCACCAACCCCGAAAAATTCTGGTCTCCTATTTTTGGAGGTATATGGCCGGAAGATACGCTTGCCAATATCGGTAAAGGAAGAAATTACGGATTGGAACTTACTCTTCAAAAATTCTTCAGCAATAATTACTATTTCCTGATAACAAGTTCCCTTTTTGATTCTAAATTCAAAGCAGCTGATGAGCAATGGCGCGATACACGATACAACATCCATTACATAAATAATTTTGTTGGCGGGAAAGAGTTTAAATGGGGTGAAAAGCGGATGGTAGGACTTAATGCCAAGCTTATATGGTCCGGAGGTAAGAGACAGACACCCATTGATCTCGAAGCATCGATAGAGGAAGGCGAAGCAGTATATGAATGGGATAAAATATTTTCTGAACAGAATAAAGATTATTTAAGATTAGATATTGGAGTGCGCCTGCATTTCTACAGAACAAAAGCTGAACATGTAATTTCATTGGATATCCAGAATGTAACCAACCGGCTAAATACATGGACCCAGATATATGACCCCGAAAATGAATCTATCGAAGATTATCCCATGTCCGGATTGATTCCTATTATAAGTTATCGCGTCGAGTTTTAAAAGCGTAAACTATAGAATGCGATCCTTGTCCTCCCTACTATAATTTTCAAAATAAAATAAGAAACCGGTTAACGGTTATCAGAAATCACTAAACTAAATTTTAATAGAATGAAAAATCTAACTGTAATCTTATCACTCGTATTGCTTCTTTCACAAAGTTGTACAGAAGAAGACCTTTGCCTGATTGGTTCAGGATCTGTAAACGAATATCAGCTGGATCTTGCTGAGTTTGAAAGTATATCCTTAATAGGCCCTGTTAATTTACGCATTAAGCAGGCTTCAGATTATGAAGTGAAGGTTGATGCCGAAGCTGAAATCTTTGCAGAACTTTCATATGAAGTAAAAAACGGAACCCTGGAGATAGGCTTTAAAGAAAATGTCACATGCTTTGAAACAGATTATGGTGTTTGGGTGAATGTCACAATACCAGATATTGAAAGGATAAAAAGTTCAGGTGTAAGTAATATCGTATCTGATGGTATTCTTGATCTGGATATGCTGGAACTTGATATTTCAGGTACAGCAAACGTTGACCTGAACGGTCAGGTTTCCAATCAAATGATTTATGCTTCCGGTGTTGTAAATACCGAAAACTTCGACCTCCAAACAAGAAATACCACTATAGACGTTTCAGGATCAGGTGAATTTGAGATTTCTTGTGATGAAAATCTTGATATCAATGTTAGTGGAATGGCTGTAATATCATACAAAGGAATTCCAAAGATCACACAGGATGTGTCCGGATCTCTCAATCTTATCGATGCTAATTGAAAAGATTGATAAAAGAATTTTATGGATAATTCAAAATCTTATAGGAACAACACACAACAAATGCCTGGTTTATTCAGGTATTTGTTGTTCAAATATCAGCCCTGATCCCAGCTAATTTTTTTTCCTGTCTTTGAGCGATGGCCTTGAATTCTTCATCTTCCCACAAACTTTCAAATAACTGATCTATTTGTATATATTTATGTAGTCCATATATAAATCCATCTTTCTCATAGATTCTCAGCCAATTGTATGCCTCCTCTTTATCACCAAGAATGGCCTGTATACCTGCCAGATCATAGGCCGCCAGCGTTTTTCCATACAACCCCCCACGCCTTATACTATTACCGCATACTTCCATATGCTCGTAGAAGAGCTTGGTAGCTTCTTCCTTTTTGCCATTCATCCACAGAATCAGAGCAAAACGATGCCTGTTAAAGAGTACTTTTTCTCCTGACTCAGTCGATTTTGCTTCCCATTTTCTATAATAGACCTCTGCTTCATCATATTTCCTCAGGTTTAATAAGGTTTCAGCCATCATACTGTAGCTATCCATATTATCAGGATAAAGAGAGAGTAGTTTTTGTGCATAATTATGGGCGGTATCAAATTTCCCCTGTCTTATGTATGCCCATATCAGGTTCCTGTACCCCTCAATAAAGTTTGGTTGTAAGCGCAGGGATTCCTTAAAATATTTTTCAGCATTTTCAAACTCCCCGATTGAAGTATAGAGCTGACCAATGTCACTATATAATTGTGTTAATTCGTTACCTCTTTCCAGTTTTTCAGCCTCTTTAAGATTCCTAAGTGCCTTAACATAATCCCGGTTTAAAAAGTAAGTACTGCCTAAATACCGGTATGCCAATACATTATTGGGATTAATTTCCACGGCTTTTTTAAGATCTTCAATGGCCCTCTGAAACTCTCCAATGTTTCTGTAGTATCGTCCTCTTATCCAATATCCATCTGATAAATATGGGTCCAATGATAATGCCTTGTTACAGAGATATATTATAGCATTTTCATCGTAATCAATATATATTTTTTGTCCGATCTGGTATTCAATAGCCCGCCCCAACCATGCATATGGTGCAGCAAACGTACTGTCGCTATTTATTGCCTGATCAAAAAGCTGAATGCTTCTATCCAGATCTGCCCTATTTCTATTCATGTAAAATCTGAAAAATGCATCACGCCCCTTTAGATATGAGTCATACGCTTGCGGGTTTTGAGTTGGTATTTTCTGAATTCGGTCAAGAATTTCTGGTGTAATGGCTACTTCAATTTCACTGGCAACGGTTTGGGCCACTTCACTTTGTACAGCGATAATATCCTTATAGTCCCTTTTATACTCATTATAATAGGTATGAGCCTCATCTTTCGCAACTACCAATTGAATCGTTATTGATAATTTATCATCTACAATTAATAAGTTTCCCTCAATTAAATAGCTTACGTCCAGTTCTTTGCCAATTTCTTTTGCTGTTTTGGTTGTTCCCCGATATTGTTCAACAGATGTTCGGGGCATAACCCTCAGCCCTTCAATATTGGACAGATGTCCTGTGATCGCATCAAGTATACCGTCTGCGATGTATTGTTTGCTTTGATCTTCGCTTAAATATTGTAGTGGGAGAACAGCTAAAGATTTTTCCAGATTATCTGGGGTTGAATTTTTTTTTGTTCCGAATTTCAGAAAACCAAATAATATAGCTGCTATTACGGTAATGATTGCAATGACGGGTAAAAACCTTATCAGAATCTTTGATTTTCGTTGTTCTTGTTTTGCCGGTTTGGAAACTAGTTTTTCATCTAATTTACCTTTAATATTTTCAGGATCTGGAACGATCAACCCTACGTTGGAAACAGCATAAACTTCGATTGGTTTTTCAACATTCTTTAACTTAAAAGTCTTCAACTTAGAAGTCTTGATAGATTTCTGGTTTTTGATCTCGTCATAGACCTTGCCAGAAATAAAAACACTCCCCGGAACGGCCAAAGATTCTATGCGAGATGCAATATTTACGCTATCTCCAATAATCTCCTCTGCACTGAAAATTATGTCGCCTGTGTGAATTCCTATTCTAACCGGTATAGTAGGATCTTTCTGGAAGCCTAACTGCATTTCGATCGCGCATTTTACCGCATCAATTGCACTATCAAAAATACTTAAAGTGCCATCGCCATAGTATTGTAAAATCCTTCCGTTATGTATCTCAGTAATAGAGTTGAATATCCACCTGTGTTTATCCCTGGCTCGGATTGCTTTATCCTCATTTTCCTGCATAAGGGATGTATATCCCTCTATGTCAGTGAACATAATGGCTGCTAAGCGGCGTTGCGTCAAGGTTGTTTTCTTTGATTATTTTAAAATCAACTGCACAATAGGTGATCTTATTACCCACCTTCGTTATTTATCTTCGTTCATGCTTTGATGAACAGAGAGCGAAGGAGGCACAAGATAAGAAAAATCAACGAAAGACAAATAATCAATAACAAATGATACAGTACTTAAACTAAGTATTCAATTGAAAGTGCTGCGCGAAACCGATATTTTTTTTTGTTTAAAGGATCAAGAGGCACAAGCCATATATGAACATTTTTTATACTTATCCAAAACCTTTAAAAATTGAAAAAGCAAAGCTCAAAAAATTACAAAAATCCTTATTCTTAATTGTAGCAATTGGTCTCATTCCTATCGCGTTATCATATAGGCTGAGCCAGATAATAGTCCTGGTTTTCTATTTGAGATTGATGTCACCAATCTCAGTCTTGAAACCATACTACCTGCTGCTAATATTTATTGTTACAGCACTACTTATGATTATTTTACTATAGCAATTTAACTCCAGGGCCTGTCATGTGATCGCTTCTCGTTCCATTCATCAGTTGGGGCAAAAAAGCTTTTATCTCTTCTGTCTAAATGTTCCTTAACAACATCTTCATTTAATTCAATTCCTAAGCCAGGTGATTCGGGGACAGGAGCAAAGCCTTTTTCAATGATCGGATTACCGTCAGTCATAATCACCAAATCTTCCCACCAGGGCAAATCAACCGAATGATGTTCCAGTGCCAGGAAATTCTGTGTAGCTGCAGCACAGTGTACATTTGCCATGAATGAAACGGGTGTTCCTGCCTGATGCATGGCCATAGCAATACCGTTTTCTTCTGCGTAATCACCAATTTTTTTAGTCTCTAAAAGTCCCCCGGAAGAAGCCAGATCAGGGTGAACTATATCCACAGCATGGATATCGATAAGCGGTTTAAAGTGTTTCAGAAGATAAATATCTTCACCTGTAGTTGTTGGCGTTTCAAGTGCATCCGTAATTGTTTTCCATTGCTCTGTATATTCCCATGAAACCATATCTTCAAGCCATGCCAGCCGGTATTTTTCAACAGCCCTTCCCAGCCGGATGCCGTTGTTTAGATCAAAATGACCATAGTGGTCGGTGGAAATAGGAATATCCCAGCCAAGGAGTTTACGCGCCTCGTCTGCGATCCTGACCAGTTCTTCAAGTCCTTTATCTGTAATTTGTATCTGGGTAAATGGGTGTTTTGCATTCCCATAACCCATGTAATCTCTTGTGTCATACTGGCCTCCTTTCCAGAACTCCTCGTTCACCAGGGTATCCGGAATGCCTCTCAGGGAATTGATGGAAAGATCCATTTTAAGCCATGTATACCCCTGGTCATTAATGCGATACTTAACACGCTCAATTTGTTCTTCCCGGTCTTTGCCACCCGGTGTGTCCGCATACAGTCTGACGCTACTGCGATACCTTCCTCCTAACAATTGCCAGGCAGGAACTCCATAGGCTTTACCGACTATATCCCAAAGTGCCATTTCCACACCACAAACACCGCCAGCCTGACGGCCCTGTCCACCAAACTGCTTAATTATTTTAAATATCATTTCTACATTACATGGATTAAGCCCAAGAATACGGCTTTTGAGCATGAGTGCATAACGGACATCAGCGCCATCTCTTACTTCCCCCAATCCATAAACTCCCTGGTTGGTATCAATACGGATAATAGGTGTGCCTCCAAGGACTGATGTCACGGCATAACGCATATCCGTTATTTTTAATTCAGAAGGTTTTGATGCACGCGATACTTTTGCTGTGGTCTCGGCGAGGGTATCTTCAATAGACAAATTCATCATGCCTCCCAATGCTATTCCTCCAAACGCCGTTTTCTTAAGAAAATTTCTTCGCGGATTACTTGTGGCAGGATTTTCTATTTCAGCCTTTATGTTTTCGGCTTGTTTGTTTTCTATTTTTTTGTTTTGAGCAGTAATCTCTTGTATAATATTTTTCATTAGGTATTAAATTTTGTGGTTAATACTGTAACTTATAATTCAGGCTACACTAATAATTCCTTTCTTTCAGATAGTTATCCAATTCTTCTTTCGACATCGGCAATTTACCAGGATAGTTATTTAACCAGTTCAGAAAATCTTTTTTGATTTCTTCAGTCCATTCACTATCTATCTGCCCGGGTAAATATTTATTTTCTCTCAGCCGCTGATGCCCAAATTCATCGCGAAGTCCCGTAACTTCAGAAGTCAAGATGAGATTTTCAGCCAGGTAAGCAGGTATAAAAATCACGCCATATTTATTAGCCAATACAACATCGCCGGGTAACACTATGGCTCGTCCGACCCGGATTGGTGCATTTATTGAAGTCAGCATCATTTGTTGAATATATGAAGGATCAGAGCCCTTTATCCATCCGTTAAATCCTTTGATTTCTGCCAGTCCCTGCTCATCTCTCACCGATCCATAAAATACTACACCACGTTGTGAGTTGGCATAAATTGCATTTCCCAGGTTATCCCCGATTAAAGTACCATCAGCTATCTTGCCATAACCATCAGCTACATAGACATCTCCGGGTGTCAGAATATCTATTGGCCACGAATTGGTCCCTCCCTTTTGAGCTCTTCCCTCAATCTTACCCTGTTCCTTCACTTGATCTTGAAAATCTGGTCTGAGAGGCATATATTGCGCCGTAACGACACGTCCTGTCATGACCTCCTCAGGGTTGATTATCTTCCAGTCACCTTCGAACTGGTTATGAAATCCTTTGTTTCGCAAAACTCCCCATGCTTCCTCCATAGAGATGTTTTTTAATCTTTCAAGCAGGGCATCCGATACTTTAGGCCTGCCATCAGGAAATCGTTCACCTTCCCAATCTGCAGTCAGGGCTTTTATGTATTCAGGAGAGGAGCCTACTCTCTGGGCTTTTAAATTAAAGCTGCATATAACAAACGCAATCAGTAATATAATTTTTTTATTCATAATATAAGTTTTAAAGAATTTAAATTAGTTTTCATCTTGAAATATTTGAAAGCACCTATCGATTAAATAGGGCTCCTTTAAAATTTATGTCAGCAATTTCATTGTGCTTTATGGTTGTCAGGCGTATTTGCTGCATGATTCATTCGCCGAAAATTAGTAAAGACGATGTAATTTTTATTAAAAAATCGACCACACGATAACCTGTTTAAATTCCCCCTTCCATTATAAACTATGGAGGCTGATACAATTTACGAAAAATTGGGGAAAGTCAAATAAGGGCAGCAATTTCAGGTTTAAATTGCATATATCCATATTGATGATGAAGATAAGCAGCAATGGGAAATGTCTGATTAATTCTCATTTGGTAGGAAAGGATATTTCTTTTATATAATTAA
>CAYMFU010000161.1:0-4015 GCA_964389805.1 uncultured Roseivirgaceae bacterium
CCGGCGATGGCCGGAAAAATATCTTCCTAAAATATTCGAACCCTCCCGTGTGGATTCCATTATAGACGTGTCTGAATCCGAAGCTACGATGATGGCCCGCAGGCTGGCATCTGAGGAAGCCATATTTGGAGGGATGAGCAGTGGTGGCGCTGTCGCAGGAGCTCTTAAATTGATTGATGAAATCGACTCCGGATATATAGTCTGCATCATATGCGACAGGGGGGACCGATACCTGTCTTCAGATTTGTTTGATATCTAGCAATAGGGGATATCAGGAGGTTTAAATAAAGGTATATGATGAGTTATTAAGATCCGGAATATCATCAAATCAGAGAGTAAAGAGATTATCTCAATAAATCAAAAATGCTAGCGAATTGCTGCAAATTTATTCTCTAACTCTTGGTCAAAGTTTTTTATAATGTTAACCTGGTTCCGGGATATATCGATCTCCGCTCCCTTGACCATGACGAATTTATCTCCATCCGGGTGTATATCATAATTCCAACCAAAAATACTATGCCGGTATTTACCTGAAAACAGGATCTTTGGTTTGCTCGCCCTAAAATAAGGGTCAATGCTGATTTCGACAACAAATACGTTTTCCCGGTAACGATAATATAGTTTTCGACCATCCGGAGACCATATAGGTTCTTCCCCACCGTCAGTGGATATTAACCATTTAGCACCTTTATCAGGGAATTTGGTAATGTAGATCTCCTTTCTTCCAGTTTCGTTGGCCTCATAGGCTAACCAGTTATCATCTGGTGATATTCTGGGGTGACGTTCCGAATGTTCAGTGGCAATGAATTTTGAGATCTTCTTATTGTTTTCCATATCCATGATCATAATATCCCAGCCAATATCCAATCCCGGACTTGTGGCAAATAGCAGGTATCTTGAATCATGGGACCAGTCCTGTGGTTGATGGGTATAAGATTTCATGCCTTCGTCAATATTTTCTTTAAGAAGACTTTCGGCAGGAGCACTTTTATCTGTGGTTTTCCAGACAATATCTACCAATGTTCCTCCACGAATTGATGGAAAGGCTATTTTATTTCCATCGGGAGTCCATACAGGCCAGAAATTATCACCTATCAGGGTTAATTTATCAAAAAGATCACGGTCGAGATCATATATAAATACATGTCCACCTGAATCATCCGAAAACCACATAGCTATCTTTTTTCCATCCGGGGAAATTCTTGGACCCCTGATAAGTGTATTTTTTCTGAGAATGGATTGTGTTTTCCCTTCCATATTCACCCAAATCAATTCATCCTGTATACCCTGTTCTGAAACATAAGCAAGTGTTCCGTTTTCGGATAGAGCCATGCTTGGATTTTGAAATGCAATATCCTCTATCAGAACCAGTGCTGGATCTGAAATCTCCAATCGGCTACTATTGAATGAAGAAGCCATAAGATGCCCATTCTTCACATAGAGTAAATAATCTGAAGAAATATACATGGGATACATCGCTCCTTGTACGATCACTTTTTCATTACCATTATTAAGATGATGGGATTTTATATATAGAAAATTACTAGCTCCATCTATAACACTATATAAAAGAGTTTCGTCATCTGGTAAATATATGGGGTGATCATGAATCCACTCTCCTTTTGAAATATCAATCTTTGTTACCGGCGTATATGTACCACCGCGTGCAGGTATACGGAATAACCCCTTCCCTGCCATTCCGAAAATAATGGTATTATCCGGCAACCAGGTTCCGTTTGAGCATCCGGGCACATTCGCAATAGCTTCAGGGGTACCCCCGGAAACAAGAACTTTCTTTAAGATTCCCATACTATAAAAACCGATCCACTCCCCATCAGGAGAAATAAATGGAAATTGCGCCCCTTCAGTTCCAGATATAGGTATGGCCTCGTATTGATCCATATACCTTTTATACAATAGCATTTTATCATCAGCAAAAGCCTGATAGACAATGAGGGTACCGTCAGGAGAAATAACCAACGGCAACACACCTTCTTGGCATACAATTGGCGCCTTGGTTGGCAGCACTATACCAAGTTTTTCAATATTAAAAGATGATCCTTCATTATAGTTTTTATTAAGAAACCATCCGCCAATAAATAATAAGATTGCAATAATAATGACAACCGGCCATAAAAGAATTTTTGATTTTTTCAAGTTGGAATAAGCCATTAAATGGGTTACGCCTTCCGCCTTTATCTGGTATAGTTTTATATCTTCATCAACATTTTTCAGGTGTTTTATGCCAATGGATTCGGCATCAATGTCTGTTTTGTTTTTGATGATCCTGTACACGGAATCAGAAATACAAATCCCTCCTTTTGCTGCTTCGTCCTGAATGCGTGAAGCGATATTAACCCCATCTCCGAAGACATCGTTATTTTTAAAGACAACTTCACCTTCATGTATGCCAATTCTTAAAGGAATACCATTCCTGCTTCCTTCCTGTTGAATGCCAATAGCACATTGCACAGCCTCAGTCCCATTCTCAAAAATCGAAAGTAATCCATCGCCCAATTCCTTCACGATCTTTCCATTATACTTTTTAATTAATCGGTTGTGGATTTCCAGGTTTGTAGTGAGAATATTGAAAGCATTATGTTCGTCTCCTCCCATAAGAGAAGTATAGCCAACAATGTCGGTGAACATGATGGCAGCAAGTTTGCGTGCAGAGATATTCTGATCTTTTCGATGATTTTCAGACATGGCTGTTTAAATTTTAGGAATTAAAAAATCAGCCTTAGAAAAAGCACTCCATTGTCAATTTACTAATTTTTCTGGAATAACAATTGAAAATTTCTGCATACATGATCTTAAGAGTATAAACAACAATTAATTAATCATATAGCGATCTCATTACTTCAATCAGGATCTGAATTTCAATACAGGTCAGAAGCGTGATGATAGGGAAGTTACATGCAGTCTGAATGGTGGTGGTGGACCATTGGCAATACTGGAATCGAAACATGGTAACATCTATTTAAGAGATGCCAAATAGGTGGAATGAACTAAAGATTATTCACCATTTATAAACCTCTTTCTTGATTTTTCGGATCCATTTCTGAACTTCTTCGACAGAAATGATTTCATAGATCAATATAAACCGGTCTATTTGAGCACTGGCTTTTCGGTAAGGATTGCTGGAGCCATCGGGATGTTCATATGCAAAATAGTCTTCTTTTTCCAGCAGGAATTTCCTGGTAGCCGTAATATCATATTCACTAAAGTAAGCTTCCAGATAGTCGATCATTTCAAGATATACTTTCTGGTGAAGTTCAGGCATAGATTGAAAGGAATATTTAAAAAGAGGGATGAATGATTTCCACAGCCTTACACGATTTTTCTCATTGGATAACAATTTTAATAATACATTTTTCTTCAGGTTTTCCCATATCTCATTGCCTGGTTCTAGAAATGACATACCGAATAAATACCTGCCGGCCAGGGTGCCTTCACCTGCACTGATCCTTGGTAGCATATTGGGATAGTTAAAATATAAATAGGGAGCCCATCGCAAAGCCTCAGCCTGAAAGGTAATAAGCTTTTCAAGGATTAATGTATCAATGGATTTGAAATAATAAGCAGTATCATTCGAATTTACCATAGGGTACGTAAAGTTTAGATTTTGTTCCGAAACAATTTCTTTTTGAATATTGATCAAACGGCTTGAGTCATAAAGATCTACAATATCCTCAGTGCCATCAGTAAAAATATACCCAAAAGATTCCGGACCCCTGACTGAAGCCAATTGATTAAAAAACGGGGTAGCTTCAGTGAATTCGGGAAATTTAAAAAAGCTGGAATCGGAATTAATATACCCGTATTCATCAAATATTTTCACTCTGGCAAATCCTTCAGAAAAAGGATCTGTTTCATCGAATATTATTTGTTTGTTGCCCTCAATGATTCTTCCGGAGTGATCAAGCCACAAATATTCATTCTCTTTTTTTAAGAAAACTTTTCCGGATCTATAGTTTTTGGCCTGGTCATAAACCGGGTCCACAACCACAGCTCC
>CAYMFU010000162.1:0-8738 GCA_964389805.1 uncultured Roseivirgaceae bacterium
GAACAAATTTGGAGAATCACCGTAATTACATCTCCTGCAAGCAATCAGAAAGAAATTTCCAATTTCTTCGTCAATGGTTTCAATGGCGTCCCCGACAGCGGGGCCGGCACCATCACCGTTACTGTTCCCTACGGTACTCCCGTTAATGCCATGGTCGCTACATTCGATATCTCCGCCGACGCTTCGGCCAATCCCCCTTCCGGATCTACTTTCGACTTTTCTACGCCTAAGAATATTACCGTCACCGCTCAGGATAATTCCACTAAGGTTTGGACCGTGACAGCTAACATCTTACCAAATACCGAAACTGATATCCTGACATACAGCCTTCCTGGCCAGACAGGACCTGCTACTATTAATAACGGTAACCATACTGTCCTTGTAGAAATTCCATTTGGAACCGATGTGACCAGCCTTGTGGCTACATTCTCCCTTTCTCCTCAGGCTTCTGCTTCTGTCGCGGCTACTCCACAGGTCAGTGGATCGACGCCCAATAACTTCAACACACCGGTTACTTATGCTGTTCAGGCTGGAGATGGAACCATACAAAATTGGATTATAACCATTTCATTTGCTCCTAATACTGAAACTGATATACTATCGTACAGTGTCGATGGATATAATGGAACTGTGAATAGCGGAAATCATACTATTAGTATACTTGTTCCTTATGGAACTGATGTCTCTGATATGACCGCCACATTCTCCCTGTCTCCTGAAGCAGAAGCGAGAGTATCTGGCAGCCTGCAAGAGAGCGGTATATCATCATTAAATTTCTCTGGTCCGATCACTTATAACATAATAGCAGGGGATGGAATCACAACTCAAGATTGGATTGTTTCAATTAATTTCGCTCCAAATACTGCTGCAGATTTTGAATCTTTCTCATTTCCGGAACAGACAGGGGATGCCGTAATTAACACAAACACAAACACAATATATATTCAGGTTGCATATGGTACGTCTTTATCAAATCTGACAGCGTCCTTTCAATTATCATATGGCGCCACAGCGAATATCAGTGGTATACAACAGACAAGTGGAGTAACTTCAAATAATTTTTCAACAATCTTAGTTTACACAGTTGTTGCAGAAGATGGAGTATCATCCCAAAACTGGACCGTGGATGTATTAGCAGAACCCAATTTTGCAACAGATATTATCTCATTTAGTTTACCGGGAGAAATCGGAAATTCAATAGTAAACTCTGGAAGTCACTCAGTTGTGGTAGTAATGCCATTTGGAAGTAGTATATCAAACCTTATTGCTTCCTTTACATTGTCACCAGGTGCGGAAGCCTCAGTTAATGGTGTTACTCAAAATAGCGGAAGTACGTCAAACGATTTCAGTAATGAACTCATCTATACCATTATTGCTGAAAATGGAGTAGATACTCAGGATTGGACAATCCAGGTATCTATCGCACCCAATACGAGCACTGGAATTTTATTGTTCAGTTTTGATGAAATATCCCGACCTTCAATAATTGACAATGATAACCAATCGATAGATGTTCTGGTTGTATATGGAACTGATTTGACGAACCTCACTCCAATCTTTACCTTGTCTGAAGGTGCATCTGCTACAGTTGGTGGAGTCACACAGCAAAGCAATGTCACATCAAATGATTACACGAATCCAGTCACTTATATAGTAACAGCCCAGGATGGAATTACAACTCAGGATTGGATAATTACTGTTGCTCCGGCACAAAACACAGAAGCAGAGATGTTGGAATACAGCTTCGCTGAACAAACCGGACCTGCAACCATCGATGATATTGCAAAACAGGTCAATATACTGGTTGAATATGACACAGATGTGACTGATCTGGTGGCAACATTCACTTTATCTGATAATGCTACGGCCAAGGTGGGAGTAGATATCCAAAGTAGCGGTGTCACCTCCAATGATTTTACTGGTGTAGTGACCTACGTAGTTACTTCTGAAGATGAATCCTTATCGAATATTTGGAATGTATCGGTAACAAGGGCTGATAATTCAAGTGCTGATATATTAACATTTGCCTTACCCGGTCAAACAAAAGCTGCTGAAATTGATACATTGGATCATATAATTGATCTTGAGGTTGAATATGGAACAGATCTTTCAAATCTAATTGCCTCATTTACGCTTTCTCCACAGGCGACTGCCTATATTGGCCCTGTACGTCAGGTAAGTGATACCTCTGCAAATGATTACACTACTGAGATTACAATTATTGTTCATGCTGGCGATGGAATTACTGTTCAGGAATGGATTATTATTGTAACATCGACAACACCCAATACGGAAACAGAAATAATTACATTCAGCTTTCCAGAGCAGGAATATATTAGATTTGATACATCTGATAACAAACATCATATTCATGTTTATGTAAATGAAGAGGTGGAACTTGACAGCCTTATCGCATCCTTCGAATTATCTGGCGGTGCTTATGCGATGGTTGATGGTGTTTTGCAGGAAAGCGGGATGACCGTGAATGATTTTACTGACACTGTAACATATGTAATAATGGCTCAGGATAGTTCAACGCAACAGCATTGGACCGTTGTTGTAGAGCCCGATTTCGGTTTTGCATATAACCAGCGACCGGTGGAATTTCCAGTGAGCCAAAATCGAATACTAGCAAGTGCCAAATTGCCCTTAAACCAAAATTATGATGAAGTCGATTTTTATTACAGGAAATTTGAGGATGACACCTGGCATACTCCTTTACAAGTAACTGGTAATCAGGAAATATATGAAATTGATATAACAAGGGAAATGACCGGCAACCTCGGTATGTATTATTATTTTGAAGCGGTCGATTCTATTGGTAATGGCGTCGCACTTCCAGAAACTCAAATGATACTGCATTATGACACTGTTTTCGCTGAGATCCCCAATTTGAAATTTGGCGAATCAGTAAATCAATACCAGATTGTTTCCGTTCCGCTTGATTTACAAAATCCAGATGCGGAAGCAGTATTTGATGAATTGGGAGAATATGATATTAAATATTGGCGCCTGTTTCATCATGACGGAGTTTCAACAAATGAATATAGAAGTGGATTTACAAATATCAGCCCAGGATTGGGCTACTGGCTGATCGCCCGCGAACCTAGTCCTATTGAAACTGGTGAGGGTCGAACCGTTAGGCCAGATAGTGTTACACATGCATATAACCTCGACCTGGAACCTGGATGGAATCAGATTGGAAATCCATTCGATATAGACATTCGTTGGGATGACGTAATATTTGATAACAGGAATCTGAATATTGGAAGAATCAAACTGTTTACTAGGGATTCATTATCAGAAGGAAATGTTATTCCTAAATTCAGAGGGGGATTTGTTTTCCTTTATGGTGCTCAACCTATAACTGTTCAACTTAGGCCCGAAATCATATCCGTTGTGTCAAGAAGACATCAATATGTAGATCAGGCTCGGCTCAATTCAATTGATGAACCGAATTGGATCACAGGATTGAAAATATCTAACGGATCGGTTACAAATACTTTACCAGGAATAGGAATGCACCCGGAAGCAGTAGAAGGGAAGGACAGGCATGATGATGTACTGATGCCTGTTCCCAAAGAAGTTATTCCCTTCCAGCTTGCATTTAACCATCCGGATGAAAAATATGATAAATTCAGTTTGGATGTAATTCAGACTACGGATCAATATATCTGGGATTTTGAAGTGAAGAGTTTCGGATCAGGACAAACATTGACTATCAGCTGGGATAACAGGCGATTCGGGGATAATGAATTTAACCTGATACTGAATCATAAAGGAGTTGAGAAACTCATAGATATGAAAGAAATTAAATCCTATTCATTCAAGGCATCGGGAACGGATCAGTTCAGGATCATATACGGAGATGATTCATTTGTAAACAAAGAAATCAAACCAAGTACTGTAACTTTCGGCAATGGTTATCCTAATCCATTCAGGGATGAAGTAACGATATCTTTTACATTACCTGAAAGTGAATCAGAATACATGGTTAATATATCTATTTATGATCTGACCGGTAATCTAGTTAAACAACTTACAAATGAATACTATAGTCCAGGATATTATACCCTTTCCTGGACTTCATTGGATGACTCAAGAACATTGCAAAATGGAATATATATCATAAAAATGTCAGTTCAATCTGACAAGATCAATACTTCGTTGATCAGGAAAGTGCTCCGATACTAAAATTATTTCAATTAATTATTGATAAACTTTTATTTAGGGGCTATTTGTAAAGTAATACTTTAAATAGATTAATTTAAAAATAGCAGCCCGTTTATTTGATTATTTTTATAATTTTTTGCAATTTAACAAGTCCAATTAAAGGATGAAATGAGGAAATCATTAACCACTATCAATATTGATCGGAAGATAGGTTTTTTGAGGGGAATGGTATTCAACAGAAATATCTGCCAACAAAGACCCGTATATGGAATTGTGTGTTTAAGATTATTCCTTTTCTCAATACTTCTCATCTTTTTAGTTTCCGCAACATATGCCCAAAGTGATAAGACTGAAATAGAGGATTTCAAGTTCGAACAGCAAACTGGTAGTGCAAAGATCGATGATAATGGTACGGTAAATATTGAAGTTGAATACGGAACGGATATTACACAGCTTGTTGCGGAATTTAAACTTTCCAAGAAGGCTACAGCTTACGTAAATGGAGTTATGCAGGAAAGTAAAGTTTCAGTCAATGACTTTACTAATCCAGTTATTTACACTGTTGTAGCCGAAGATGGAGTAACAACCCAGGATTGGATCGTTACTGTATCAATCGAACCAAATTCAGCAACTGATTTTCTTTCATACAGCTTCCCTGAACAAACCATGCCCGCTGAAATAGATCCTGATCGCCATAGAATAAACATTGAAGTCGCTTATGGTACAGATTTGACCAATCTAGTGGCTACATTTGAATTATCCTTTGGGGCCAGAGCCTGGGTTAACTTTTTCTGGGAGCAGGAAAGCGGAGTTACCGCCAATAACTTTACAGATCCCGTTATTTACAGAGTAATAGCTGAAGATGGAAGTACACGGGAGGACTGGAGGGTAACTGTCACAGTAGCTCCTGAATCAGAAGCCGATATAATATCCTTCTATATCCCAGGCCAGGTTGGAGAAGTTGAAATTGATATGGGCAATCAAACCGTGGAACTCTTTATGCCTTTCGGGTCTGATCTCACTAATCTGGTCAGCAACTTCAGAATCTCATATGGGGCAATTGCGGAAGTGGACGGGATTCTCCAGGAAAGCGGAATAACACCTAATGATTTTACAAATCCTGTGATTTATAAAATCTCTTCTTATGATGGCAGCCTTGTAAAAGACTGGACAATTACAGTCGTTGAGCTTCCCAATACTGAGGCGGATATTCTTTCTTTCAGCTTTCCCGAACAGAAAGATGAGGCTATTATCGATTCTCAAAGAGCCAGGGTAGACATTGAAGTTAAATTTGGAACCGATCTTTCAAATCTGATAGCGAATTTCGAGCTTTCTCCTCAAGCAACAGCATATGTAAATAACGTAGAACAAGTGAGCGGGATCACGGAAAATGATTTTACCACACCCCTTACTTATATCGTAAGTGCAGGTGATAATTCTTTAAAGGCATGGAGCGTAACGGTTGCTGAAGCAAGAAATTCAGAAAATGATTTTCTGGTATATAGTGTACCTCAACAAATAGGTGAAACAGCCATTGACACAATGAATCATACTTTAAGTATAGATTTACTCTATAGTACAGAATTGGATAATTTGATAGCTTCCTTTGAACTTCCTCAGCAAGCTGTTACTTATGTAAATGGTATACAACAGGAAAGCGGCCTTACACCAAATGACTTTAGCGTTCCTTTAACCTATACAGTAACAGCAGGAGACCAAAGTACTGCTGAATATGATGTCCTTGTTAACGTGTTGCCCAATAACCAAACAGATATTCTTGATTTCGGATTTGACCAGGAAACTGGACCAGCCAATATTGATAATACCAACCATACTGTGGATATTGAAGTAGGCTATGGGATTGATCTGTCAAGTCTCACGGCGGATTTTTCTTTATCTCCTCTTGCCACAGCTTATATTGGCGATATACTGCAGGAAAGCGGTGTGAATGTTAATGATTTCTCCAATACAGTTGTATATACAATATTAGCTGGCGACCAGGTTTCTATCCAGGACTGGGAAATAAACGTTGTAAATAAACTGCCGTCAAATTCAACTGAATTCCTTAGCTACAGTACTGATAGTCAAATAGGCGAAACTGTCTTTGATACAATAAATAATAAAATTTATCTGGCTGTTATAAGTGATACTCAAATCAATAACCTGATAACAACTTTCGAGTTATCTTATGGTGCCTCAGCTTACGTGAATGATATTCTTCAGATCAGCAATGTTACTCCTAATGACTTTACAAATCCGCTGGATTATACTGTAATAGCTGAAGATAATATTACCGAGGAACAATGGACGGTTTATATTTCAGTTGGTACTGAATTCAATTATCTAAATGATCCGGAGGAATTTCCAATGAGCAGTGAATCCATTGAGGTTAGTGCCTTATCCCTTGATTTTGAGAATATCGACTATGCGACATTCTTTTACAGAAAGGTAGAGGATCAGGTTTGGTCGAACATTTTAGTGCCTGGATATCTTGGAACCTACCAGATGGACATTTCGAAGGAAATGGTTGGAAATGTAGGACTATACTATTATTTCGAAGCGGCGGATACCTCCGGTGGGTACATATCCTTGCCTAAAAAACAATTGATCCTGCATTACGATACAAATTATCCAGCAATTCCTAATTTGAGGTTTGGGGAAACTGTTAACCAATATCAAATCATTTCGGTACCTCTTAACCTTCAGAATACAAATGCTGAGGCTGTCTTTGATGAACTTGGTGAATATGACATCAAAAAATGGAGGTTATTTAATTATAATGATGGATCCACAAAAGAATATAAAAGTGGATTTACCAATATTGATCCAGGATTAGGATACTGGCTTATCGTTCGTGAGTCAGCAAGTATTACAACCGGGGAGGGAAGAACAGTTCGTATCGATAGCGTTACTGGATTCCAGATTAACCTGAATCCTGGATGGAACCAGATCGGTAATCCATATGATATGGATATGAATTGGGATCATGTGATCTTTGACAACATGAATCTTAATATTGGGAGGGTAAAATTGTTCAATCAAGATTCCCTGAGTGAAGGAAATATTATCCCACGATACCGTGGGGGCTTTGTCTTTCTGGATGGCGTGCAACCAATTAACGTAAATTTAAGACCTTCTATGGTTCCTGCAGGGCGAATTCAACAATATATAGATCCAGCCAGAATGAATTCACTCGATGAAACAAGCTGGACCGCCGGATTAAAATTATCAAATGGTATTGTTTCTCATAACTTGTCAGGCATAGGAATGCATCCTGAAGCAATAGAGGGAAAAGACAGGCACGATGATATACTTCTACCTATTCCTAAAGAAATTATTCCTTTTGAATTAGCCTTTAACCATCCAGATGAACAATACAAAAAATTCGGTAAGGATGTGATTCAAACTACTGACCAGTATATCTGGGAATTTGAAGTGAAAAGTTTTGGGCAGGCACAGAAATTAACCATAAGCTGGGATAACAGACATTTTGGTAACAATGAGTTTAATCTGATATTGAATCATAAAGGGATTGAAAAGCTTGTGGATATGAAAGAAATTAAATCCTATACCTTTAATGCAACCGGTAATAATCTATTCAGGATCATTTTTGGCGATGATTCATTTATCAACAACGAGATAAAACCAATGACACTAACAATGGGTCAGGGATATCCGAATCCATTCAGGGATGAACTAACCATACCATTTACTTTACCTGAAAATAAACCCAATTATCATGTGAACATATCTGTATATGACATCACTGGAAATTTAGTCAAGAAACTGACTGATGAAGCATATCATCCTGGATATTACACTATAACCTGGAATTCAGCGGAAGGGAAAGGTATACCGGGCCGGGGAATATATCTTATCAGAATGATTGTAGATAGCGACGATAATAGTAGCGTTTATACGAGAAAAGTAATCAGACAGTAGTATCTTCTTAAATCAATATAATTTTCTTCCTTTCTAATAATACGACTTACCCGAGGATACCTTAGTAATTATTGATCTATACTCAATTCCTTTATAAGATTTGGGTAATCAGTAATTATTCCATCCACGCCTATAGCAATCATTTTCTCCATATCATCAGTCGTATTCACTGTCCAGACAATGACTTTTATTCCATTATCATGAAGCCATTTTAGTTTTTTTGGTTTCAATAATTTGAAATAAGGGCTATATATTTCAGGCTTAAACCCTAGTAACTCAATGACATTTTCAACATCTTGGTCAGACTCTTCGAGAACAGCCAAGGTAACATCCGGGTACATTTTATGAAAATATTGCAATATCCGGTGGTCAAAAGATTGAATATTAATCCTGCTCCACGGTACATAAGCATCAATTGTTTCAAAAACAACATCAGAAAAATCATAATATTCAGGATGATACTTCCCATCCCATTCAGGATTCGATTTTATCTCAATATTATAATAAATCTCATTTCGTCGATGGTCCTTACAATATTTCTCGGCCATTTTAAATACATCGATCAACCGTGGTTTGAAAACCTCCATTCTTTTTTGTTCCGGGAAATTTGAATTTCCTTTGGA
>CAYMFU010000163.1:0-9586 GCA_964389805.1 uncultured Roseivirgaceae bacterium
CACCCATTCTAGGCAAAAGCAGGTTGGCAAAATACCCCACCATAACAGCTATAAATGCCCGGAAAGAATTTACCTTATAATTTAAAGGCTTTAGAAGAATTGTCCATCTGTATCCCCGCAGAAAATGGCTAAACAAGGATAGCACAATTGAAATATAAACGAAGGTGAAATTTGCTTTTTTAACTTTTTCGAAAAGCAGACCGAGGTCAATATCCCTGAATACATACCAGAGTAATCCGAATGCAATTATTAAGGTAAAAGTATACTTTAGAATGGATCTGAAAACTTTCAAGGGACTTATTGGGGTAGTTTGTTTTTATCATCTGGAAAAATAACCACAGGTTTATGAGATTTTGATTCTTCCGGAGTCATAGAAGCATAGGTTATAATTATGATTACATCGCCTACCTGAGCCTTCCTGGCGGCGGGTCCATTCAAACAAACTTCACCGCTTCCTCTTACACCTTTAATAACATAAGTTTCAAGTCTTTCCCCATTATGAATATTCACAATCTGGACCTTTTCATTTTCAACAATTCTGGCAGCGTCCATGAGGTCTTCATCCAGCGTGATACTGCCCACATAGTGTAACTCAGCCTGTGTTATTTTTACCCTGTGTATTTTCGACTTTAGAACCTCGATAAACATGATTTTATCCTTTCAAACCGCAAAGTTACTAAATATAGTTAACGTTATCTATCAATCTAATGTTATTAAGATAACCTGCGATACACAGGGATGTTTCATTTTCGTTCTTCATTTGATCAATAATTTTGAAGTTACTGGTATCGATCATTTCAAAATATTCAAGTTTAAGATCCAGGGCTCCAGCGAATACTTCTTCTATTTTGTTTCTTACACTCAATATCGATTCACCATTCATTAGCATTTCCCGTCCAGTAATCAAACATTTATAAAAAGTGGCTGCCTTGGATCTATGTTCTTCAGGAATACGTAAATTCCTTGATGACATGGCCAATCCATCTTTTTCACGGACCGTGGGGACACAACGGATCCGGATATTATATGATAAGTCCTGTATCAGTTGCCTGATCAGGTGAAATTGTTGAAGATCTTTCTGGCCAAAATAAGTGAAGTCCGGAGATATTATATTAAAAAACTTAGAAACTACCAGAGCTACACCTCTGAAATGACCCGGCCTGTATTTTCCTTCCAGTATCAATTCGAATTCACCAAAATTGTAATCTGTAATTCTATCGCTTTCATTTTCATAAAGATCCTCCTGGGGTGGGGCATATACGATATCGCAACCTGCCTGCTTTAATTTCCAAAGGTCCTCATCAAAGGTTTTAGGATACTTTAAGAGATCTTCTTTATTGTTGAACTGCGTTGGATTAACGTATATGCTGCAGACCGTAGTATCTGCTTCATCTATCGAAGCTTTTACAAGGGATACATGACCGCTATGAAGGGCCCCCATCGTTGGAACAAAGCCTATTTTCCTTTCTTTTGACCGTTCTTGCTGCAAAATCGGAAATAACTCGGATTTTAGGTTAATGACTTTCATTTTTAAGTTTTTGCACCTTGCCGGCAAAGATAAAATTACTTTTTTAATATTGATTAGGTACTAAAATAGTTGAATATGTAGTACCTTTGTGAATCTTTTCATTAGAAAAACCAAATAGATAAATTATGTCAAAACTTCGAATTCTCTACGTTGCGAGTGAGATTAATCCTTTTTTACAAACATCAGAAGTAGCAGAATTTGTCAGGCAATTGCCGCAACGCATGCAGGAAAAGGGTATGGAGATCCGGATTCTTGTGCCTCGATTCGGATTAATAAATGAACGAAAAAACCGCTTACACGAAGTTGTTCGGTTGTCCGGGATTAACATCTCAGTTGGCGATGAGGAAAAACCTCTGGTCATAAAAGTAGCTTCTATTCCGAACGCCAAACTTCAGGTTTATTTCATTGACAATGAAGATTATTTTCATCGGAAGTCAGTCTTCTATGACAAGGAAAATAATTTTTATGAGGATAATGATGAACGAGCCATATTCTTTTGCAAAGGAGTAATTGAAACGGTTAAGAAATTGGGATGGGCACCAGATATCGTTCACTGTAACGATTGGATGACCAGTTTAATTCCAATGTATCTTAAGACTACTTACAAGAGCGATCCGATTTTCCACAATACCAAAACGGTATTTACGATCTACAATAATACTTTCGATTACAAGTTTAATGGAGATCTGATCGATAAAGTAAAAATGCTGGATATTGATGATAGTATGTTAACAAATCTTGAGTCAGGTGATTTTGAGGGTTTTATTAAAATAGGCATTGAATATTCCGATTCTGTAATTAAGGCCGGTGAAAAACTGGAAACGAATCTGGATAAACTTTTTGATAAGATTCCTGGGGATAAGAAGGTGGATAAAATAGTTAAGGAAGATGACTATCTGGAATCATACTATAATCTTTATCACGAGCTTGTTGGGTAGAACTCAATATGGGTTACTTGTTCTGGTAACTCTTTTTCTTTTTGCCTGTGAGGAACCAAATGAGATTGGACTTGAACTAACTGGTGACGCCAACAGGATAGGTGCGTATTATCAGGAGATTGAGCTTAGTACAAGACTAATCAACAACGACTCACTTTTTACATTATCTGTTCAAAGACTCTTAACCGGCAATACCTTCAATGAGGAATTTGGGAGTTTAACCGCTACCTCATATACTCAATATGGATACTCTGGGGCTAAAATTGAGGTACCCGAAACTGCAATATACGACTCATTAGTTCTTTATATTAACAGTGATTATGCATTTGGTTCCGGTATATCCGATATCCAAAGATTTAATGTACATGAGTTGACAGAAGATCTTTATGATACAGCAGCATATTTCAGTTTTAGTTCGGCTGAGTATGATCCTAATCCTTTATCAACAGGCGATTTTATTATCCCCGAAAGAGAAGACACGGTACTTTCTTTTAAAATTGATGATACCTATGGGCAACGACTGTTCGAAGCAATTCAGGATACCAATATTATAGATCCGAATGATGTTGGAACTTTACAGGCCTTGTTTAAAGGATTTGCCTTTGTTTCAGATGCTGGCAATAATTCTGTGCTGGGAATCAGCGCCTCAAATGATTCCACATCTCTTCGATTATATTGGACTGAAGATACGGTTAATCACAGCTATCCTTTTGAATTTTTTGGTGTTGCAAATTTCAATCAGATCGTTACTGACCGAAGTGGCAGCCCACTGGAAGGCCTAGAAGATCTACATTATCAGGATTTTACCCCGGATAATAATAAATCCTATATTCAGTCAGGTGCCGATCTTGTATCTAAACTGGATTTTACTCCTATGCTGAATTTTTTTGATACTATCGAATATGCGACAATAAATCAGACTGTGATCTCCATTAATATTGATCAACCAAAATTTAATGAGCTTCCTCCATCATACGTATATTTTTATTATCACGATGATGACAACAAACGGATAAAGGATCTTGGACAATATTTAGGTATTCTCCAGGATGGTTCTACCGAGCTGCAGCGGGCCCCTTTAAATGAAGAGGATCTATTGTATGAAGCACCGATAACCATATTCAGCGACAGGTTGATCCAAGGAACTTATACGGATACAACTGTTCTTATATACCCTCCCGAATTTGGGATTACCAATACCGTAAACCAATTCCTGGCCAGCCCGAATAAAATCGTCCTGAAAATTTATTATTCCAAGATCAAATAACCTTTTTTACGAGGACAGCTTTTCAGACACCAGCATATTCCAATATGCTCCATTACTTGCTCAAGTATTAAGCCAGCATTAAATTTTTCTGTTTATTTAAAATATTCTTCAAAAATTATTATTTTTTAACAAAATAATCCTATATTTAATGGTTCATCAAAACTCAAACAACCTATGTGTGGAATAATGGCCTATATCGGAAACCAGGAGGCGTTACCAATAATACTTAATGGATTAAAACGTCTTGAATATCGTGGATATGACAGCGCCGGTGTTGCTGTACTTAACGATAATCTCAAAATTTCAAAAAAGAAAGGGCGGGTGATAGATCTTGAAGATCATATGGAGAAGAAGGCCCTTCATGGATCAATAGGAATTGGGCATACCAGGTGGGCAACGCATGGGGAACCAAATGATCAAAATGCCCATCCTCATATTTCAGGTAACGGGCGAATTGTACTGGTCCATAATGGAATCATTGAAAACTATAATACAATCCGCAAGGAGTTGTCCAAGTCAGGCCACCAGTTTCAAAGTGAAACGGATTCTGAAGTGCTGGTACATTTTATTGAAAGTATCCAGATCCAAAACCAGTGCAGCCTGGAGAAGGCAACACGAATTGCCTTATCCAATGTAGTTGGTGCCTACGCCATTGTTCTACTTTCCCTGGATGAACCGGACCGTATCGTTGCCGCACGTAAAAGTAGCCCACTGGTCATAGGTGTTGGGAAGGATTCATATTTTGTAGCCTCAGATGCTTCACCAATCATTGAGCATACCAAAGATGTTATCTACTTGAAGGATTCAGAGATTGCTGTTATAGAAAAGAATGACATCTTGCTGAAAGACGTAAACAATGTTAAATCACTTCCTTTCGTTCAAACGCTTGAAATTGATCTGGATTCCATTGAAAAAGGCGGATATGATCATTTTATGCTAAAAGAGATCTTCGAGCAGCCCAGATCCATTGGTGATTGTATGAGAGGCCGTCTGAATGCAGAAACCGGTCATCTGGTATTGGGTGGGATTCAGGAATATGCAGATCAACTTCTAAATGCAGAACGAATTATCATGATTGCCTGTGGTACTTCCTGGCATGCCTGCCTGGTGGCTGAATACTTTTTTGAAGAGTTTTGCAGGATCCCTGTGGAGGTCGAATACGCTTCAGAATTCAGATACCGAAATCCTGTGATTGAAAAGGGGGATATTGTGATCGCTGTTTCACAATCGGGTGAGACTGCTGATACCCTGGCGGCTATAGAAATGGCCAAATCAAAATATGCCATTGTATTTGGAATATGCAATGTGGTTGGCAGTTCCATTTCGAGAACTTCACACGAGGGAGCGTATACGCATGCGGGACCGGAAATCGGTGTTGCCAGTACGAAAGCTTTTACAGCACAATTAATTGTCCTGAACATGATCGCCTTACAATTGGCAAAGAAGAAGGGATATCTCGATCAGGAGAAATTCAATTCAATGCTTAAGGAAATGTCTGCTATCCCGGAAAAGGTAGAACGTGCTTTAAAGAATAATGATAATATCAAAGAGGTAGCTAATGAATATAAGGATGCTTCGAACTCCATATATCTTGGAAGAGGATATAATTTCCCAGTCGCACTGGAAGGTGCACTTAAGCTTAAGGAAATATCTTATATCCATGCAGAAGGATACCCCGCTGCTGAAATGAAACATGGGCCAATTGCCCTTATCGATGAGAACATGCCTGTAGTTGTAATCGCTACCCGGGATAGTACTTATGAGAAGATCGTGAGTAATATTCAGGAGGTTAAAGCCAGGAAAGGAAAAATTATAGCAATTGTAACTGAAAACGATAAGACCATAAAAGAGTTTGCAGATCATGTAATAGAAATACCTGAAATAAATGAAGCACTTTCTCCTTTACTTACGGTAATACCTCTTCAATTACTCGCCTATCACATAGCGGTAATGAGAGATTGTAATGTGGACCAGCCCAGAAACCTTGCGAAATCAGTAACGGTGGAGTAAGCTAAGCATGAGGAGATCAGGAATGTTTAAATCAGATTGACCTCCCAGAAAATGATTGAATATACGCCGTATCTAACAAACCTGGATAAAGCATATATCCAGAATTTCCGGAATGGATAATTAACAGATCCCATTAACATGCTTATCCCTGAAAATGGCAAGGGTGTTAGTGCGGCTACCACGATAACAAAGAATCCGTATTCGTTGAGGTATTTCAGGTACTTGTTTAAATACCTTCTTTTTATAAATCTATAGATGATGGTGGAATTCAGCTTTACACCGATCCAGAATCCGAGTAAACCTGCAAGATAGGAGATGATAGCCAGCAGGGATATATCAAAAATGTATGTATTCAGATCATTTGCTGACGTGGACCAGATAAAGAACACCTCCGGCGGTATTATGCCAAAGAAGATTTCAGAAAATGTGTAAATTGTAAAAACTAGAAAGGAATTATCATAGATGGGTTTGAGAAACTCAAAATTTTCCGGTTTAGCGAATTTTTTAAACAAAATAAATAAGACAATAAAGACAGCAAGGATTAAAACTCCCCTCAGGAAATTCCGAATAAAAAAAATGCCCTTATCTGAAATGTTCATTTTATTTTTTATGGAAGGATTCGAAAATAATCATATTTATTTTGATTATTTAACCGATCATAAATTATTTAAACTCTCACGAAATATATAAAATTATTCAATTCATTTTGAATGAATAGTCGGCGCGATATCATAAAATTTTTAATTTCTCTGGGAAAATTAAGATTTTGAGTACTTTTTAGCACATATAAACAAAAAAGATGAATCAAATTACCAAAGAAGATATTGCTAAATCAATACGTGACATACCTGACTTTCCAAAAAATGGAATTTTATTCAAAGACCTAACCACAGCTTTCAAAAAACCGGAAATTTTAGTTGCCATTTCAGATGATCTCTATGATCACTATTCCGGCGCGGGTATTACCAAGGTGGTTGGCATTGAGTCCAGGGGCTTTATAGCCGGTAGTATACTTGCCAGCAGGCTTGGCGCTGGTTTTGTACCAGTAAGAAAACCCGGGAAGTTACCCGCTGACACATACTCTTATGAGTACAAGCTGGAATATGGGACCGACACGGTCGAGATCCACAAAGATGCTCTTGATTCGAATGATGTTGTTTTGCTGCACGACGATTTACTTGCAACGGGTGGAACAGCTTGTGCGGCTTTAGAGTTGATAAAAATATTCCAGGTCAGAAAAGTAATTATAAATTTTATCGTTGAACTCTCTTTTCTTAAAGGCCGCGATTCTATCGGTGATGGGTATGAGATTTACTCCATGATCAAATTCTGACCTCTCAGGTAGTCAGGCCATGTGGGATAGAAGAATATATGTCAACTGTCGCGCGTGATTTATTAAGCGTATAAAAATGAAGTCCGGGAGCCCCTCTTTTGAGGAGGTCAATACATTGTTCAATAGCTAATTCAACACCAGTACGATACATTGTCTTTGGATCATCCTGAATGGGTTCGAATTTCTGAATGATTGAATCAGGAACTGTAGCCCCGCTCATCTTTGAAAATTTACTTATCTGTTTGTAATTTGTGATAGGCATGATGCCGGGTATAATGCGTTGAGTTATATTTGATTTTCTGGCCTTTTCAACAAAATCAAAATACAGATCGTTATCAAAGAACATTTGGGTAATAATGAAGTCGGCCCCCTGTTCTATTTTATATTTCATCCATTTGACATCCTCATCAACATTCATGGATTCCTGGTGGCCTTCGGGATATCCGGAGGCCCCAATTGAAAAAGCATCCAGCGAATTGGCAATAGGTATTAAATCACTTGCATGAAGGAAATCATTATTCAATCCTTTTGATCCTTCGGAAGGCAAGTCTCCCCGTAGCAGCATCAGGTTTTCAATCTTTCGTGTGATAAGGTATTTCAGGTCTTCTTCCACCTTGGCTTTATTGGCATTAATGCAGGTATAATGGGCCATGGTTGTCAGCCCGATCTTGTTTTGAATGTAATCGACCAGGTCGAAGGATAATTCTTGTGTCGTTCCTCCAGCTCCATAAGTAACAGAAACAAAGGAGGGACTGAGTTTTAAAAGTTGCCCTACATTTATTCCCAATTCCAGAATGGATTGGTAATTTCTGGGAGGAAAGAATTCAAATGAAAAGGTTTTATTATGATATTCAAATATCTCGGTAATTCTCAAAGCCTGCTTTATTTGATATTATATATATTAATTTTAAACGACCGGAAATATATTAAATTGATTTGATTAAAACGATGGAAATGGTTTTTTTCAATGCATTTTTGCCTTAATTTGAACGAATAGGTTTAGCTGCCATTTTTTAATAAATCTGAAAAAAGAATATAAGGGGGAATTAATAAATGAAATATGGAAAGTCAGAATAGCATTGTAGATGTATTGATCCGCCAAAAGCAATTTTTTCTAACCGATAAGACCAAAAACATAACTTACAGGAAGGAACAGCTCCGCAAACTACGGGATTTAATTATCAAAAATGAAAAAGTAATTTATGAAGCTTTGAAAACGGATTTCAGGAAGTCAACTTTTGAGACTTACTTATCTGAAAATGGCTATATGATCATGGAAATCAATCAGTTTATAAAGAAGTTGAAAAGATGGGCCAGGCCGAAAAGATTACCTTCTAACCTTTTGAACTTTCCTTCTTCAAGTTTCCTTATGCATGAGCCATATGGTGTTTCATTGATCATTGCACCCTGGAACTATCCCTTTCAATTGGCTATGGGACCTCTTGTCGGTGCTATGGCAGCCGGAAATTGTGCAATCCTTAAACCTTCCGAATTAGCCCCGGCAACCAGTGCCTTAATGAAGAAGCTAGTCAATGATAATTTTGATGACAAATATATTCATGTCGTGGAAGGAGATGCCAAGGTTACGCAAACCCTGCTTGCAGAGGAATTTGACTATATCTTCTTTACTGGCGGCACATACGTTGGTAAGATCATAGCAGAGGCAGCCGCTAATAACCTGACGCCTGTCACACTTGAGCTGGGTGGTAAAAGTCCCTGCATTGTTGATGGATCTATGAATATGAAACTGGCTGCCCGGCGAATAGTATGGGGAAAGTTTTTAAATAACGGACAAACCTGTGTGGCGCCCGATTATATATATGTGGACCGGAAATATAAGAGTGATTTATTGAGTTCTTTGAAAAAAGAGATCATTACTGCCTTTGGTGAAAATCCTGAAAACAGCGAAGACCTTGCAAGAATCATTAACCTGAAACATTTTAATCGGGTAAAAAGACTGATCCCTGATTCCAAGGTATTTTATGGAGGCGAATCTGAAGAAGCGGACTTGTATATTGCGCCAACCATCCTGCAGGATATAAATTGGGAGGATGATGTTATGAAAGAAGAGATATTCGGGCCTTTGTTGCCTGTTTTATCTTACCAAAATATAGAAGAGGTAATTCACCAGCTTAAGAATAAGGAAAAGCCGCTGTCCTTATATGTGTTTTCTAACAAGAAATCCTTTGTTAATAAGATTCTAAATGAGTTAAGTTTTGGATCCGGCGCCATTAATGATACGATCATACACTATGGAAATCCTTATATTCCTTTTGGCGGTGTCGGTCAGAGTGGATACGGGGCATATCATGGGAAGTACAGCTTTGAAACTTTCAGCCATAAGAAGGGGATAGTTAAGAAAGGGAATTGGCTGGATGTGCCAGTGCGATATGCTCCATTTGGCACCAAATTGAAATGGCTCAAAAGGCTGTTTAAAATAAATTTCGAGTGGTAAAAAAAATCCCGCCATTTGGCGGGATTGAAATTATTTGTTTTTACTATCTTGTTTC
>CAYMFU010000164.1:0-12534 GCA_964389805.1 uncultured Roseivirgaceae bacterium
TTCGCCTCTTCCAAAGCCAGGGTCATCGCTTCCGATTCTTCGGGATTCGGATACACCACCGTTGGAAAATTGCCGTCGGGTTCAGCCTGTTCGGCTACAACATGTACATTTTTAAAACCTATTTTATCCAATACTTTAGGAACCAATGTAATTCCAGTTCCATGGATCGGGGTAAACACAATTTTAAGATCTTTCTGATTCCGGATGGCATCTTGAGAAAGTACCAGCTGTGAAATCTTCTCCAGGTAAGCATTATCCACTTCCTCTCCTATATAAATGACCTTCGACTCATCCCTGGTGAATTTGATCATATCGAAGTCAGTGATCTTAGCTACCTCCCTGATTACATTTACATCATGAGGAGGGACCATCTGCGCTCCATCATTCCAATAGGCTTTATATCCATTATACTCTTTAGGATTGTGTGAGGCAGTTAAAACTACACCACTCTGACATCCGAAATACCGTATAGCAAAAGATAACTCCGGCGTTGGCCTTAATTCCTTAAAGAAATAGACCTTAATTCCATTAGCTGAAAATATGGAAGCTGTTGTCTCCGCGAAATAGTCGCTTTTAATTCTTGAATCATGCGCAATAGCAACACTGATTTCCTGATCAGGATAACAGGTAATCAAGTAATTGGCCAAACCCTGTGTGGCTGCTCCTATTGTATATTTATTCATCCTGCTTGAGCCAATTCCGATGATACCGCGCAATCCTCCGGTCCCGAACTCCAGGTCTTTATAAAAAGAATCTACAAGTTCTGTTTGATCCGGATTTTCAAGCATTCGTATTATATCATCTTTTGCATCCTGATCAATATTACTATTTAACCATTTGTTTGCTTTTTCTTTGATGGCTTTATCCATTTTTTTTCTTAAATTATGTATTTAAATGAGGCTAGGAATTCTTAATTCTCAATAATGTCTGTATGAAATTTAGGATAAAAATATCTAAAATTTCAGTATACAGGTTGAAATCTGGGATTTTTCTTTGCTTGTCTAAACAAGAATTTTAATTTTACTCTAATACGAAAAGTCATGGCTATAAATATAGATAAACTGAATGATGACCTGGTAAATCTTGTTCTGAAGAAGAATGAATTAAACAGGCTTGATTACAGTAATCCTGAGTATGACGCAGTTGAAGAAGAATTGCATGACCTGGAAGATGAATTTTTAAAAGTGCATGGAAAGGAAATGGAGGCAGTATTCAAAACCATTCATGAAGAATTCTGTCCGGATAACGAAGTGCTTTTACCCATCGCTTACCTTGCGAAGAGATATAAAGTTAAGAAAAGTGGCGTTGGAGATGTGGAATTTGGAGTATCACTGGATGAAGGTGTAATAGTAGATGTTGACAACTATTCGGATAAACTAACCCGTTTAGTTCTTGTACCCAATCCCTCAAGAATTCTTCTGCAGATCGACAATTCACATAGTGAAGAAGTCTGGAAACTGGATTAACGGATTTTTGTATGAATTCAGGAACGGAATAAAACTAACTATAACCAAGTTTATTCCTGACTTTATTCAGAACCGTTGAACCGATCTCCCTTGCTTTAGCCTCACCTATTCGCAATTCGTCTTCTAACAGCTGAGTGTTATCCATAAATTTCTGAAACAGTTCGCGTTCATTTTTAAATTTTTTCAATATCAATTCAAACAGTTCCTGCTTAGCATGTCCATAGCCATAATTCCCCGCTAAATATTTCTCTCTTAATTGCTGAATCTGTCCTGCTTCAGCTAATAAACTATAGATAGCAAAGACATTGCATGTATCCGGATCTTTTGGCTCTTCCATAGGTGTACTGTCCGTGACAATAGACATAATATTCTTACGCAATGGTTTCTCCGGTAGAAAAATATCAATTATGTTATCGTAGGATTTACTCATTTTCTGTCCGTCGGTACCAGGCACAGTCATCACCTCTTTGCTGATGATGGCTTCAGGAATAACAAAAGTTTCCCCATACATGTTATTGAAGGCATTCGCTATGTCCCTGGTCATTTCAAGATGCTGCTTCTGATCCTTGCCAACAGGAACAAAATTCGCATCATACATAAGGATATCCGCAGCCATTAAAACAGGATAAACAAATAGTCCGCCATTAACATCAGAAAGGCGATCGGCTTTATCCTTGAATGAATGCGCATTGGCTAGCATAGGGAAAGGTGTAAAACAACTCAGATACCAGGTCAGCTCGGTCACTTCAGGAACGTGCGATTGCCTGTAAAACAGGTTTTTTTGCGTATCAAATCCGCAGGCCATCCAGGCAGCCGCGACGGCATAAGTGTTTTCCTTCCTTACCGCATCATCTTTTACGGATGTAAGTGAATGAAGATCCGCTATAAAAAATAAAGATTCGTTTCCCGGATCCTTCGATAATTCAATTGCCGGAACTATAGCACCGAGCAAATTACCAAGATGAGGCCTGCCCGAACTTTGTATTCCTGTTAATATTCTTGCCATTTGGAACAATTTTTGCGCAAATTAAATAAATTTTACGCCCATAAGCCGGAAAATACTTTGTAAGTTTTTCGAAAGATAATAATCTGGGCTAATTTTGTGAAATATTGCTCGTTAATATTGTACATAGATAAATAATAGATAAAGTCGTTATTATTATAAAAGGTAAAGTCGTTAATATTATGAAATTCAGTTCCTTAGTTATTGCTCTATTCATCCTGCCTCTCAGCTACGCACTGGCACAAAATGAAGGACCCTCCATAAAATTCAATGAAACATCTTTTGATTTTGGGGATATCAAAGAATCAGATGGAAACGTAAGCCATAAATTTGAATTTACCAACAATGGCACCGCACCCCTTATTGTGCAAAGTGTAAGGCCATCCTGCGGGTGTACTTCGACCGGATGGACCAAAGAACCTGTCAAACCTGGTGAAACCGGATTTGTAACGGCAGTTTATAATCCTAAGAACAGACCCGGAAAATTCAATAAATCCCTGACCATTGTATCTAATGCAAATCCTGCACAGATGCGGATCTATATAAAAGGGAATGTGGAACCTAAACCCCGGTCGGTCGAAGATGATTATCCTACCGTGATGGGTGGGTTAAGGGTAAAATACAGGTCCTTTAACTTTGGAAAATTAACTACTGAGAAGCCGGTAACCAAGACCTTTAATGTATATAACAATACCGATGAAGAAATATCATTTCTTGATGAATTAAAAACCCCGGATCATATCAAAGTAAAATTTTCACCTCAAGCTTTAGCCCCAAAAACACTTGGCGCTATAGAAGTGACCTATGATCCAACAGAGATCAAGCTCTTTGGATTTAAATCGGACCTGGTGGTATTAAAAACTTCTGAAGAAACCAATAATGTAAAGGATTTCAGGGTTGTAGCTTCCCTGGAAGAATATTTCCCACCTTTGACGGCTGAACAACTGGCTTCGGCACCAAAGTTAAAATTTGATAATACTGTATACGATTTTGGAAATATCAAGCAGGGAGAATCCGTAACTACAGATTTTGTTTTCACAAATACAGGCAAAAGTGAATTAAACATCAGGCAAACCAGGGCAAGTTGTGGATGCACAGTGTCCAAACCGGAGAAATCGACTCTGGCGCCAGGTGAACAAAGTACGATTAAGGTCACCTTTAATTCAGCAGGAAGGCGCGGTATTCAACAGAAGTCCATATCGGTATTTTCAAATGATCCGGCCAATCCAACTCAGCGTATTACGATCAAAGCCCGGATTGAGATAGAGGGGTAAGATCAGCTTAATTTTTAAGTCTGGATAATGGGAATAAAAGGCGGTATTTATTTATCTAACCACTTCTTGAATTCCTGTACTTTTTCTCTGGCTACGATCAGGTCCATATCCTGAAATTGTTTTGCTATCAGTTTCAGACGGCTGTTAGAGTAAACCACAACATCCTCGATCGCCTCCAGGCTAATTATGTACTTTCGGTTGATCTTGAAGAACCTGCCCGGATCGACCAGGGCTTCAATTTGTTCTAAAGTATAATCCACAACATACTTCCTCCCTTCATCCGTTTTAAAGAAAGTAATCTTTTCCTCGCTGTAAAAACCATTAATATTTTCAGCTGGAACCGATTTAATATGTTCCCCATATTTAACTATAAAACGTTCTTTATAGTTTTTAGCCTTCATCATTTGGAATGCGTTCTGCAGAGTATCTAAATCCAGAGAATTCACTGCGGGTTTTTCTCCAACTATCTTCTTATACTTCTCAATGGATCTACCCAGTTTTTCTTTATCGATTGGCTTCAGCAAATAATCAAGGCTATACACATCGAAAGCCTTAAGGGCATACTGATCATATGCGGTTGTAAAAATTACCGGACTGGAAATATCTGTATTATCAAATATCTCAAAGCTCAATCCATCAGCGAGTTGAATATCCAGAAAAAGAAGGTCGGGATGTGGATGTTCCTTTAACCATTCCCTGGCTCCCTTTACTGTATCAATCACCCCCAGATTGACGATCCCGGGATCTATTTCCTTTAAAAGAGAAATCAGCCTTTTGGCCGCACTTTTTTCGTCTTCTACAATTAATACCTTCATATTATGTGATTTGTAGAATTGGCAAGCCTACAATAAATTCATTTTCTGATCTTTCTATTTGGACCGTCCGGTCGGTCAACACCGAGTACCTTGATTTTATATTATCCAATCCAATTCCTGATATATCAGTTTGCTGTTCTTTCAATTTCAGGTTGTTCGATACATAAATGTATTCTTCCTTATCAGAAATATGAATATTCATGGGATGCGCGACCGAGATCTCATTATGTTTCACTGCATTTTCAAGAAGCATCTGAATCGACATGGGCGGGACAAATCCGGTTGGATGATCTACATCTATATGAATAACAATATTTTCTTCAAACCGGGCTTTTAGCAGGAATGAATACGCATTTACAAATGACAATTCCTCTTTGATGGATACCACCTCCTTATCCTTCGAATCCAGGACATATCTGTATACATCCGATAAACGGTTGATAAATTCCACTGCCTTCTCAGGGCTATCATACACCAGGGAAGACAAGGCATTCAGACTATTGAACAGAAAATGAGGATTAACCTGGTTTTTTAAAGCTTCATACTGGGAACTGATATGTTCTCGCTTAATCTTTTCGACGTTGATTGCAGTTTGCCGCCATGCAAGCAGAAATCCGCGGGCGGTAAAAAAAAGCATAATGATTGTACTAAAAATAATAGAGTAGAAAACGGACTCTCTTACTGAGGCTATAAATTCTTCATTGAGTTCCTGTTTAAAGATCAAAACGAAGAAGACAAGGGTTAGTCCGGTAACAGCTATTGAGGAGTAAACAACCATCAGGCCCAGGCCAATGAACATCCTTCTGATTGGTGTTTTAAACCATGAAACATAGCGGTCTGTGATGATGTAAATGTATTCATTCCCTTTCCAGAGGAAAAGCCACATCGATCCGCTAAACATCACTACGGAAATCGCCCTGGTAATTTCACTGAAACATGGACGGCACATTAAATATCCCATAACAAGGCCTCCAAAAAGAAAGATGAGGATCGATTGACGGACCTGGTTTTTGAATGTATATTTTTCAGAATTCTTCATGCCCTGCAGTGCCGAAGGTAATAGTTTACATTAATTTCTTCAATGATTTCTGATATTCTTCTTTACCGGGATCTAAATCAACTGCATTTTCATAGGCTATCCGTGCATTTTCGGTATTTCCTTTATTCATATATATCGTACCCAGATACCACCACGCTTCTCCTTTTTTATCCTGGAAATTTTCAGGGGCCTGATCGATGAACTTTTTAAGCGACATTTCCCCCTCGGCGGCATATTCTGCAGACTCAGCGCTTAATTTTCCGATAAGCAAGCGGACAGTATAATTATCCGGATCCAGCTCGAGAGATTTCTCAAAATTCTTAAGGGCCAGGTCATACTCTTCAAATCCAAGCAAAGCAATCCCATAGTTTATATATGCCGGGGTAAACGCAGGATCGATATTTATTGCCGCTTCGTATTGTTCTACAGCTTTTTCCTTACTACCCCCCGCAAAGACCGGGGCCTGGGCATAATACCCGGCCAGCCAGGTACGGGCATCCACATTATCAGGATCCAGTTCTACCGCCGTTTCAAGCGCATTCAAAGCCCTTGGAGCATACAAACCCTGTTTCATAAAATCTACGGTTGAAAGTAGCTGGATGTAAGCTATGCCTTTCCAGGTTTGATATTCCGATTTATTTCCTTCTATATCCACTGCCTCGTCGAAATACTCAGTAGCCTGTTCCAGGTCTCTCTCTTCCATAGCGATCCTGCCCAGGTAATAATTGGCCTCCGCACTTTTTTCATTTGATTCCAGATATTCAGAAAAGAACTTTTTCGCCCCGTAATAATTTTTCTTATTAAATATCTCAATCCCTTTTTGAAGATCACCTTGGGCTTTCGTGACTGTTGCACCTAATAATACTATCAACATGATAAGTGCTATCAGATCAAGCTTGAAAGTCATTGATTGTTTGTTTTGATTTTTCATAATGGTAAAATTTATGTTAAAGATTTCTTAATTGATTCGATGTTTTGTCTTTTGTAAGGGTAATGAAAACGCCCAGGAAGATAAACCGCTTTGCCGGCTGACCGATGGGAATACCCGCATATGCTCCATTTTGATCAGGGACCAGGCTATACTGATATCCGAAGATATTATCACGGCCCAGAACATTGGTCACTGAAAAATGGATAATGAAATTTGTCTTTAGCAAGTAGGAGAAATTCATGCTCAAGTCATGATAGTCCGGTGTTACTTTGGCATTGAAAACATCCATATTCGGATCATTATAAGGACGACCAGAACCGTAGGCATAGGTCAAGCCTATCTGGGTTTGAATTTGTTGAATAAAGTGTTTGTAGACGAAGGAAAAATTATGCCTGGATGCAAAATGCGGTACACTTGAGTTTGGGAAATCCCTGTAAAGCCTTTCGGTATCCAGAAATGAATAGGATAACCAATAGTCGACATTCCGGATCGTCTTATTATCCCGCCAGAAAACATCCAGACCGGCGGCATATCCATAACCTGAATTTGATAGCTTATCATAACCTGTGATATCTACCTGGTTGTACTGAACCAGCTGATCATAATCCTTATAATAAGCTTCTGCCCTGAATGTTCGCTGATCGTTAGAATACTGGAAATTCAGAATATAATGAACCGCCCTTTCATCGTTCAGGCTATTATTGAAAGAAAGCATCTGTGGAAGCGGTCTCTGTCGATAGATACCTGTAGCTAAAGATATCTGGCTGAATTTCCCTGTCTTATAGGCCAGGGATATCCTGGGACTGATTGTCGATTTTTCTGCCATGGTAGCATATTCCATACGGGCACCAATCACCCCAATGAACTTATTGGAGAAATATATATTCGATTCAAAATAAACCGAAGGGATCCATTCGTTAATCTGTCTTGACAGGGAAGTGTTTTTTGTAGTATCCGATTCACCTTCCGAAGGAAAATAAGTGCTCTGGCTATACGTATACTGGAAAATATCCGTACCGATCTTTAAGTTTATAGCTTTTCCCTTATCGAAAATGGTGGTGAATTTGAAATGAAGGTTGTTCAACCTGTTTTGTGAGGAGAAGTATTCCAGATACATGTTATCTTTTGACCAGGTATTTGAGATACCGGCATCTATCATCCAGTATTTATTAAGAACTGCCTGATAATTTGCGTTCAAATAGTGGTAATTATTGGACATATCAACCCTCATCTCTTCCGTCACATCCATGACTGAAGGCTGGTAAAGGTCCATCTTTGATATTTCACCGCTATAAAAAACCTTGAGGTTACCCTCCTCACCCACTTTTTGCCTGAACATAAAGGTATTCTGCCATGAAGAGGGTGCGTCGTTCCATTCCGTCTTTTGGGGGATAAGCCAGAAATAAGGTGTCAGGTCGGTGTAAAATGTTTCAATAAATACCGAATTCCTGTCCCATTTCTGAGTATGAGATATTCCCCCACCTACAGACATAAGGGATAGATCTGTTTGAGTCTGCAGGGCTTCTTTATCCGTCTTAAGATTCAGAGTACCCGACAATGCCTGTCCGAATTCAGCTGAATACCCTCCTGTACTGAAAGTAGTTCCAGAGAAAAGAAAAGGAGAAAATCGCATCCGGGAAGGAATGTTATTCGGTGTTAATCCATAAGGTTGGTTGACCATAATCCCGTCAATATAGTATTTGGTTTCTGCATCATCTCCCCCCCTGACGAATAAACGGCCAGTCTCTCCTACTGTCTGTGTGCCGGGGAGTGTATTCATGACGCCCGGAATATCCGCAGTTGCTCCCGCTGTGGTTACTATATCCAGTGGTTTCAGGATCGTTGATTTTTTCTCATCGGAGGCATCGAAAACACCGGCATTGATAACCAGGTCATCCAGTCTTTTGGTTTCTTCCTGCAATATGATCTTAAAAGATTCCGGGAGCTGTTCAAGATTGATTGACTGCTGGAATTCCATATATCCTACGGCACTGGCTGCCAGGATCTGCGATCCTTCCAATTCAGTCTGGAATGAGAACTGACCCTCCGGGGAAGAAGCAGCACCATTATAAGAATCAAGGATATAGATATTCGCACCTATTACCGGCTGGCCATTGGAGTCTCTGATTGTTCCCTGGATGGTGGCAGGTTCATTAGAACCATCGTTTGTGTTCTGAACGTTAGCTTGAGCACTGGAAATGCTGTTCTCTCCCCGATTCGTAGTTTGGGCAATTAGATTTGAATAGGAAGTCAGCAGAGTTAAGATGACACTCAGGATTAAGGTAAATGCGTAAAGTGTAGTCCGAATAGATCGTATTTTCATCATTTCGAGGTTTTGATGGGATAAAATTGATAAGTATCCTCTAATCGATGAAAAAAACCTGACCGGACTGTCGAAATTATCGGATGAATTGTAGTGCCGAGTGATCAGAAAATGTCCGATGGACATTTTCCACCGGGCCGACCGTAAATTAAAGCTCCAGTGGAGCTTTATAGGGAGGAGCCAGGTAACGAAGTGAGCAGTGTAGCCTAATAATCCCAACGAATTGTCCAAAAAAGTAAAAAGGCCTGCCATGCAGCAAGCCCTTTTATTAATGAGATCCTCTCTTTTTTAGAACCTATCTTTTTTCTTTTTCTTCATCCATCCCGGAGGATTCAGCTCCAGGTTATCATTATAGAAAGCAGGGCATGGTATCGCTTTCTTCTTCTTTTTCAGTTGCTTGAATTTCTTGGTCTTGAACTGGTAAATCAGTGAAAATTCATGGGCTCCATTCGTATTTACTCCCAATTGAGATACCGTAAAATCATAACTGTAATTGAATTCAAAATTCCATGCAGCAAATCCTACCAGGAAGATCAATGCATCATGACTCATATAAGAATCCCCATTAGGACCAGTGAACCGTTGAATTGGGACACCACGGTACCATATTCCGAATTTTATAGGTTCATAATAATAATTAATTCCTATATCCAGTTGAGTAAAACTATCCTGCATCTTATAATATATTGACGGAGTAATATGCGTAGGTCGTTTTGAAGCAAACATTCCAGTATTTAGAGGTATTTTCATCCCGGCATGCATGGTGATCTTCATCGGCAGACGGTACTCATCTTCCAGGAATGAAGTATTTGGTTCATTCAAATGACTTGCAGCCACTCCAGCCCAAACCTTATCATTGTAGAACAAAACACCAAAATCAAAATCGAAGAATCCTGTATTTCTTAAATTATATGATGCCGGGTCAATACTTGGTACACCACCAGGCCCTCCAAATTCAAGCTGGTCACCAAAGAGCATTTTTGTAAAATCTATATCCCGAATAGCATATTTAAAATTCAAGCCCGAACTCCATACCCATTTATTCCCCAGGTATACTTTATAGGAATATACCAAACCAAAACTGGTGGACCGGAGGCCAACACTTCCTGCTTTATCGGCGATAACCTGTATCCCAAATCCACTATTCCAGGTTGGCATGTTCACATCCCAGCTGAAGGCATTAGAAATGAAAGCCTGGGGTAGACTGGGCCACTGGATCCGGCTGTTCATGGTAATCCTGTGAGCAAAGCCGGTTCCTGCGAATGCCGGATTCAAATACAATGGCGATGCATAATATTGGGAAAACTGCGGATCCTGTCCGAAACTCTCGAAAATTATGCAAAGAAAAAATATCAATATCAGAACGCCTCTTTTCATCATTTTATTAATACCATATCGTGTCAAATAGTAATCCACTATTATTTCTTATAATTAATCCTATCGCAATAGCATCACATCTCCCAACCGTGTTATCCTGCTACCGTCATTTAATTTCAAGTCCAATTTATATACATATACATCCGCCGGTGACAACCTACCTCTGTAATAGCCATCCCAACCTTTGTTTTTATCATAACTTTCAAAGAGCATCTCTCCCCAACGGTTGAATATCTGCAAGTGAAACTCAACAGCTCCCTTTTCGATAGGCAGGAATACATCATTAAATGCCGGGTTGCCAATACCTCCTCCGGAACCGCCTGGCCCGTCAGGATTAGGTGTGAACACGTTTGGTGTAGCCACAATACCTCCTTCTTCTGCACGCACTGCCTTTTCAATTAGCAGAGAATCTTCACATCCATATTCATTAGCTACCCAAAGGTATATATCATACACACCGGGATTTGTATAGGTATAACTGGGTTCAAATTCAGTTGAAGTTCCTTCACCATCTCCAAAATCCCAGAACCATTCCACGCCCCCGATGCTCAGGTTGGCTGTATATACAGGCTGGTCAGGAACATATACCAGTCGTGGTCTTACGTTGAACTGGGCCAAAGGCACATCCCAAACTTCTATATAAAATTCCTTGATCTCCCTGACCACAATACCTAGCTCATTTGTTGCTTCAAGCATGACCGTATAAGTGCCTGGGTCATAGAAGGTAAAGCTTGGGTTTTCCGCATTGGACCACCCCAGACCATCTCCGAAGGTCCAGTAATAGGATTCCGGATCAGCAAACCTTGATAGATTTGTAAAATTCACCGTTAATGGCCGGCAACCTTCCAGAACATCAGCTGTAAAATCAACAATTGGTGAAATAGGTTCTACTACAGTGGTTTCAGAATGACGTTCTGTACAAGGCCCATAGGATACTTCCAATGCAACAACGTAAACTCCGTAGGTCTCGAAAGTATGTTCGGTAAGACCAGGATCCGTTGATAAGTTTCCATCTCCGAAATCCCAGTAATAATCCCAGGGCCCTTCATTGGTATTGTTCGTAATGTTGACCGTACTTTCAGGAAGGATCTGACGCGCTGGATCCAGTGTAAAATCTGGAAGCAGCTCCGGCCAGACTAAAACTTCCAAAGTATCCGATTCCTCACAACCAAACCTGTTTTCTGCAAGATATATCACCTCATATGTGATCGCATCCTGGGTCTGGTTAGGGAAATCGAAGCTTGCGAAAGGAGTCGATAATACTTCATCCTGTCTATTCGTGCCTTTCGGCCGGTAGAACCAGGTATGATCTGATGCACCGCTTGATGTGTTCGTGAAAGTAACAAACAAGGGCGCACAACCTTCATCAATATCTGACTCGATACGTACATTGATATCCGGATTCACTCGCATGGAAAGGTCAGTCGACACTTCACAGCCGGTATTCGGATTCACACCTGTAACAGTAATGATATAGGTCTTTGCCGATGTGGTTGAACTGTTTATAAACATATGTGATATGGATGTTTCAGAAGTAGTTGTATCATTCGGTTCTCCATCACCCCAATGCCATATATAGTAAGCTGATCCAACAATGTTATTATTATTGAAAGTAACAGTATATGGCGTACAACCCTCATTTGGATCATTCGATGTGATATCCAGCATGATATCCGGATCCACGGTTATTACTTTCATTGTAGTATCTGCACAACCTGCTGGTGTTTCTGCAATAAACATAATATCAAAGTACTTTGTGGATGAAGTATTGTTATTAAAAGTATAAGATGTGAAAAGATCATTCGAAAGTAATGTAAAACCTGGATCGCCTTGCTCACGATAATAATATCCGGTATTGGTTCCGTTCAAATTTCCGGTTGTGAAGTTGTCAAAATTCACATCCAGTGGTGCGCAGCCAGCGAGTGGCTCAGCGTTAAATTCAGCTAAAGGAGTTTCATGCACTATGATTTCTGCACGACCAGTAAGAATTCCTTCACAAACCGCTGATCCTCCGTCAGAGACGCGTGTCAATACATATCTGATCGATTCAAATGGCTTTACATTGATCACATGCGTTGGATCCATGATATTATCGATGGTAGTTACAGAACCCTGATCGTCCTGATAGTCAATAGACCATGGCGCCACCCCAGTGAGTGTGATGGTCATGTCAACAGAATCGCCTTCACATATTTCTACACTGCTGAATCCGCTGGTCGCTCCACCCACACTAATATATGCTGTTGGTGGTTCATCAACTATTGCGGTTAAACTTCCTGATACTGTACCAGTACACATAGGTGTAT
>CAYMFU010000165.1:0-2902 GCA_964389805.1 uncultured Roseivirgaceae bacterium
TCAAAAATACCATGGGGTGCATATTTCTGAGCTAGGCAAGAAAAGCGCACTTGCAATCATTCGAAAACACAGGTTATGGGAGGTATTTCTGGTGGAGAAATTGAAATTCAATTGGGATGAAGTGCATGAAATCGCCGAACAGTTGGAGCATATCCGGTCTTCTTTGTTGATCAGCAGGCTGGATGAATTTTTAGGATATCCTCAATACGATCCGCATGGTGACCCTATCCCTGATAAAGACGGAATAATTCAGACAAAGCCAAGGGTACCTTTAGCACACCTTAATATCGGCGATAAAGGAAAGTTAACATCAGTAAGTGATTCCAGTGATATGTTTTTAAGATACCTTGATAAACTTAATATTTCAATAGGTTGTCAGATCTTAATTCTAGAGAAGCACGAATTTGATGGTTCACTTGAGATTCAAATAAACCAGAAAAAAAAGACATTTGTTTCAGCAGCGGTAGCTGAAAATTTATTAGTGACGAAATAAAGTAAAATTCATGCCCTATCTAAGATTCCTGGTGCCAATAATAAAGATTCATCATTACTATCAACAATTTAAAGATACGGCACATTAAACATTGTTTGGAAGGAATCGACATGACAATCAACACCGAGAAGCAATTTGCACATGGGTACCCTTCGTCAGTCTTAAGCTCGATTTGGAAATATATTTAATAAATCTATCCTGTATTAAGAAAAATGCCGGATAATAAAGTAAATATTGCTTACAATTTAATTTTCGACTTCCAGATATGTATTAAAACAGAAATTAGATAAATCGGCATACAAATTGCTAGTTTCAATGATGACATGAAACAGACAAATAGATTGGAATTCACTATTTATACAACAAATTGGACATTTTATCGTATTTTTGTATATCATCTGAAGAAGTAGAAATGAAAAAATTACAACTGGCTATAATCGGCTTCATTTTCGCAGTAATCATTACTTTTAACACAACTGATACTTTTGGACAGGATAAAGTTAAATGGTATACGATTGAGGAAGCTCAGAAAATGAGTAATGAAAATCCAAAGAAGATATTCATTGATGTGTATACGGATTGGTGCGGATGGTGTAAGAAAATGGATGCCTCTACATTTACAGATCCAAGAATAATCAAAATATTAAATGAAGATTTCTATGCGGTAAAATTGGATGGCGAAGGAACTGAGGCAATTGTTTTCAGGGATAAAGAATATAAATTTGTGCCTCAGGGACGTAAAGGGTATCACGAACTTGCTGCTGCTTTAATGAATGGAAAATTAAGTTACCCTACGACAGTCTATTTGGATGAGAATTTGAATATGATCCAACCTATTCCGGGTTATATGAAAGTGGAGGACCTTGAACCAATATTGATATATCTCGGACAGGATCATTATAAAAATGTGACCTGGAAAGATTTTTTAGCCAAGAACTATTCAAACAATTAAATAATTGGTTGCGAACAGTAGCCATGATACCATTGTTGCATTAGCGACACCTTCAGGTATAGGTGCAATTGGAGTAATCCGTCTATCAGGCCCTGATGCAGTTTCAATCACAAACAAGGTTTTCCATGGGCAAGATCTCTCTGGAGTTGAATCCCATACTATTCATTTCGGAACGATAAGAGATGGGAAAAAAATCCTCGATGAAGTCCTGGTATCGATTTTTATAGCCCCCCACTCCTATTCAGGTGAAGACGTCATTGAGATCTCATGTCATGGATCAAATTATTTGATACAACAGGTAATAAAATTATTATTACGGGAAGGAGCCAGAATGGCTGAACCAGGAGAATTTACACTAAGAGCCTTTTTGAATGGCAAGCTCGACCTGGCTCAGGCCGAAGCAGTATCGGATCTGATTAATGCGGATTCGGATTCCTCCCATCTTGCCGCTTTGAATCAAATGCGTGGAGGGTTTTCTTTAGAGATTAAGAATCTTCGAGATCAGTTAATCCATTTTGCTTCCATGATTGAGCTAGAACTGGACTTTTCAGAGGAAGATGTTGAGTTTGCAGACAGGCAGGAATTGAATCATTTAATTGATGATCTTATAAAGGTTATAAATGCTTTATTAGAAAGCTTTAATTTAGGTAATGTTATCAAGAACGGTGTACCCACTGTGATAGCAGGTAAACCCAATGCAGGAAAGTCAACACTTCTAAACGCTCTTTTAAATGAAGAAAAAGCCATCGTGTCAGATATTGCAGGTACAACACGCGATTTCATAGAAGATGAGATACATATTGAGGGGGTAACTTTTAGATTTATCGATACCGCCGGAATCCGCGAGGCTCGGGATAAGATTGAAAAAATCGGTGTTGAGCGAACCAAACAGAAGATGAAAGAAGCAAGTCTGATTCTGTATATGTTCGACTTGAAAGAGGAATCTGTGGAAGAGATCCAGGTTGAAGTTGAAAAACTGAACAAGCTCAACATTCCATATATAAAAGTTGCCAATAAAACCGACCAGGCCCCTCCTGCCCTTATTAAGTCTCTTAAGCTTGACTCCATTGACTTTGTTTTCATTTCAGCGAAGGGAAAAGAAAACCTGGATCAGTTAAAATCAAGAATAATAGAAAAAGTTAACCTGGATGGCTTCAGAACAGGCGATACAGTAGTCACAAACCTCAGACATTATGAAAGCCTTTATAATGCCAACAAGTCCCTTACAGACGTTGTGAATGGTATCTCAGAGGGCATTTCCGGTGACCTGCTGGCCATGGACATCCGCCAGGCCCTGCACTACCTAGGCGAAATCACCGGCGAAATCACAACTGACGACCTGCTGGGTAATATTTTCAATAAATTCTGTATTGGAATGTAGTTGATCATAAAACTGTTAAAATTAAGGGTATAGGTAATTTTTGAATTCTGCTATTAAATTTTTTTTATATCTTACT
>CAYMFU010000166.1:0-13904 GCA_964389805.1 uncultured Roseivirgaceae bacterium
GAACTGGTAAATGACGGAGATAATGAGGCTTATGATGGATCTTTTGTGGAACTGGGTACTGGTAAGCAACATATTACTATAGATCTGGAAAACACTTATGAGATCTATGCGGTATTGATCTGGCATTTTCATAAAAAAGCACGTGTGTATAAAGATGTTATCGTACAGATTTCCGATGATCCGGATTTTGTAATAGGCGTTGAAACACTATTTAACAATGATAACGATAACTCTTCAGGCCAAGGTGTAGGGAAAGACCTGCATTATGTTGAAACCCATGAGGGAAAGCTTATTGATTGCCGGGGAGTGCATGGACGATATGTTCGTTTATATAGTAATGGTAATACAGCAAATGATTTAAACCATTATATTGAAGTGGAAGTCCACGGGATCCCTTTAAATTGAAAAATAACTATAAAATTCTTTTATTCTTCATAGCAATAATCCTTACTGGTAGTGCCCTAAGGCTTATCAATTTACCACAAAGACCAATGCATACCGATGAGGCGGTGAATGCTGTCAAGTTTGGAAACCTGCTGGAGAAAGGAGAATATGTCTATGATAAATTTGAATTCCACGGACCAATCCTATATTATCTGACCTTAATCCCAGCCTGGGTTAGCAATGTTCAAAATTTTTCTCAACTAAATGAAAGACATTTGAGGGTGGTACCTGCTGTTGCAGGTATCGGACTTTTGCTTCTATTGTTTTGGATTGTCAATTTTTTGGGGTGGAGGACGATATTAGCGGGCACTCTTATAGCTGCATTATCACCAGCAATGGTCTTTTATAGCCGTTATTATATCCATGAGACACTGCTTGTGTTCTTTACCTTCGGATTTATTATATCACTATATGTTTTCTTTAATCGCAGGAAAAATAGTTGGTTAATGATATCGGCCTTGTTTTTGGGTTTGATGCATACCACTAAAGAAACATTTATATTATCTGTTGTGGTCATATTTGTTTCCTTATTCTTAGAACAGATGGTTTGGCGCAATAGCGGGATGTCCTGCCTTAAGGTGATCAGGTCATTAAAATGGTATCAATATATCATCTTTTTTGGGATAGCCAGTTTCATCTCAATTTTGTTTTTTTCTTCCATATTCAAGAATCCTCAGGGGATTATCGATTCGATAACGACATATGAAAATTATTTTACTAAAGCGGGTCAAAATGAAGTTCACCAACATCCATGGTATTACTATCTTCAGATTCTTGGCTGGAATAAAGGTCCCGGGCGAATGGTTTGGACTGAGCTTCCTATCCTTGTTTTCTCTATTGTGGGTATCTTTTTTGCCTTTTTTAAGAAAGATAATGGCCCAGGGGAGCAGTTTTTCAGGATGATCGCAATATTTTCAATTATGATGATGGTGTTGTATTCTGCTATGCCCTATAAGACACCCTGGAATATATTAAGTTCCTATTTCGGAATGATATTGCTGGCAGGATTTGGCATTACCGAGGCATTGAATACCTTTCTAAACGGTTGGATGCGCACAAGCATTTTAATATTTGTGATCGTGGTTGCATTATACCTTATTACCCAGGTTATCTATACAAATTATAAATATCCATCCCATCCCTCAAATCCATATGTTTATGGTCATACTACTTCAGATGTATTCCATATGGTTGACCGAATTAAAAATATTTCTGATATTAACCCGGAGGAGAAGGATTTGTATATTCTTGTTATTTGTAGTGAAAATGATTATTGGCCTTTGCCATGGTATTTAAGAGAATTTAATCATGTCGGGTGGTGGAGCCGTATTGATTCAGATACACCACTAGCTCCTTTGATCGTTGTTTCGCCAGATCTTATAGAGTTACTGATTGAAAAAATGTATACACAACCTAAACCAGGGGAGAAATATTTATATGTGCCCCTGTTTGATGAAGGCACAGAACTTCGTCCAGGAGTAATGATAAATGGTTATGTGAGGATGGATTATCATTCCTCCCAATGATCCGGAAAGTGAAGGATTGATTTTTCTAGCATTCGATCTTATCTTTCATCCTTCTTAATTCCGTGAATATGGAAAAGAAAGTAGCGGTAACAGATAATCGGCTATCCAGATCTGCGGTCCAGGAGATTGGGAATTCCTTAATCTTATATCCTGCTTTCACAGCTCGCAATATAATCTCTACATCAAACATAAATCCCTCCGTGATACATTGCCCATACAATTCAAGAGCAACCTCCCTTTTATAAATCTTTAAACCACATTGTGTGTCAGTGAGGTTATACGGGATCCTAGCCCATAAATGAATGAACTTTCTGAATGCATAGGACATGAGACGCCTGTACCATTGCTTTCTTCCGGTAATTAAGCTGTCTTTCAGAAACCGCGAACCATGCGCTATTTCACACTGTCCTTTACTGATCATATCTATTCCCGGCAGAATTTCATCATAAGGGACACAAGCACCACTGTCGATAAAGAGAATCACCTTACCCTGTGCCTCCAGAATTCCTGACTTTACAGCATATCCTTTGCCCTTGTGATTCTTATTATCTATTATTCTTAATGGCATGTCCAGCTCGTTTCTTATCTTTCCCAAAATATCCATAGTGTCGTCAGTGCTGCCGTCATCAGATATTATTATTTCGCCAGACATCTTATTGAACGAGAGAAACTGTGCTGCCAGCTGTATGTCTTTATCTATTTTTCTTCCTTCATTATATACCGGTATGATAATGGAAAGATCCATGTGGGCAATTAACGATGAAGAATCAAAATTTAAAAATAAATACGGGATATTAATTTATTTACTATGGGGTAAATATTCGATTTAGTGTTTTATTTAATTTATGCTATGTCTTCTTGAGTGGTTTCAATTTGATTTCTTTAATATCACATTGATAAGGTTTTGGTTTATGGAAATAAAAAAGGATTCAATTTTGTTTCGTAAATTAGTTCAATCACATACATATTTTTACAAAATGAAAAAAGCAAATATTTTATTCTGGTTAGTCGTTTTTGCTTGTTATAACCTGTACGGACAAAACCTGAAGGGAGGGGGGGAGAAATACCCGGCCCTGATTACCAATGAAACCTCTCTTCAAAGCTGGCAGTCCCTGCGTTTCGGAATGTTTGTACACTGGGGGCCAGTATCCCTGAAAGGAACTGAAATAGGCTGGTCCAGGGGGGCAGCAGTTCCTTTTGAGGAATATGATAATTTATACAAGAGGTTCGATCCTGAAAAATTCAATGCCGCTGAATGGGTTGGATTAATGAAAGAAGCCGGGATGAAATATCTGGTTATTGTTTCCAAACACCACGATGGATTTGTTATGTGGGACACCAAAACTACAGATTACGACATTATGTCCACACCCTATGGACGGGATGTATTAATGGATCTTTCCATGGAGTGTGAAAAGCAAGGGATATTGTTTGGCACCTATTATTCAATTTGTGACTGGAGACATCCTGATTATCCTGTTGAGCAGAATAATCCACAAAGAAGGGATGATGCCAACATGGAAAATTATATAAAATATATGAAGGCACAATTAAAGGAACTTGTGAAGACTTACCGTACTAAAATTCTCTGGTTCGATGGAGAATGGGAAGAACCATGGACACATGAAATGGGAATGGACCTCTATAAATATGTCAGGAGTCTTGATGATGAGATCCTTATTAACAATCGGGTAGATAAGGGAAGACATGGAATGGAAGGGGTAAGTTTATCCGATAAGTTTGCCGGGGATTTCGCAACACCGGAACAGCAAGTTGGAAGATTCGACCTCTTAACCCCCTGGGAATCCTGTATAACGATTTGCCAGCAGTGGGCCTGGAAACCAAATGACAAAATGAAATCAAAAGAAGAATGTCTCCAGACTTTGGTAAGAACGGTGGGGGGAGATGGGAACCTTTTATTTAATGTGGGGCCAATGCCAGATGGAAGAATTGAGGATCGCCAGGCTGATCGATTGCGTGAAATGGGAGCATGGCTTAAAGATTATGGAGCTTCAATTTATGGGACAAGCGGCGGCCCAATCCCACCCCAGGATTGGGGAGTGACGACTTGCGGGGATAATAAAATCTATTTGCATGTATTAAAGCCTGCAAAAGAGATTATACTTCCGGATCTTTCAGGAGAAATTAAAGGCATTCGATCTATGACTGATGATAGTGAGATCGTATTTAATTCGGATGGAACTGATGTTAAGATTAAACTTCCTAAAATTAAAAAGAGTGAAATAGATTATGTTCTCGAGGTTAGTTTGAAGTAGAGAAATGGATAATCAGATCTATTGTGGAGAATATTATGGTATATGATCTCGAAATCGCTTCAAAAGAGGAAATCCCGCATTTAGATGTATTGAGAAGAATTTTTATATCCTATTCTTTAGGTCAGTTTGTGACAGGAGACATTTATTCCTTTTGATGAAAATTATTTAAAGATGGTGATCGGGTAGGTCAATTTAAGAAAGATAATATTGGAGTTTATCTCAGTTGTTTCCGGCTCATATTCATCATATTTATCTGCACTTACAATCAGATATACAGCACCAAAGGGCGGTTTAAAACGCCATCCAAACAATCCATAGAAATAAAACTTATTAATTGAAGAGTTATTCTGAGTAAAAATCCGAATCCATAGATCTTTAGTGAAAAAATAGTCAAGGGCAAGAACGTTAATAAATGTATTGCTATTTGATGGATCAGGCTGGTATTTCAATATATTAAGGTCATATGAAATAGACAGATCTTTGAATAACCTGACCTGGAATGCAGCATTCCAGAGCTGAAAGTCACGGTCAAAATTATGACCGAATGTGTAACCGGCCCTGGCATTGGACCACTCATCAGTGTTATAACCAATTTCGAATTTGTAAAAATGATTATAGTAATCTTTATCAAAGAGCTTATATTCATTATTGTAGTCGAAATCAAAACTAAACCTGTTTTTAAGATAGATCCTGGTTCCATAGGTCAGGTACCAGCTTCTCAATATTCCTTGTTGGCTCCAGAAAACATTGTTTCTCCCGAATACCTGTATATAGGATATCGTTTTCTTTATCCACCACCGGTAACTGATATCTCCATCCAGTTCATGTCGGTCATCATCTCTGATGAATCCTGTTTGATTAACATTATCCCTGAAATTCTCACCAAAGCTTGAATAACGGATATGGTAATGGTAGATATTGTTTTCCCGGGCAAAACGTACGTACCATGCGGAATGGGATAAAAAATCTCCTGGGGCACTGCCTACAAATTGTCCTGTAAACTTCCAGGTCTTCCCTAGGTTTAGGACATAATCCAGACTTAAAGACCTGACATAACCTTCATCCCATATTTTGTCTGCATAGGACATACCGATATTTGAAGAATTTAAAATATCTCTCTTTACCCTGATGGTATTAAACCAGGCGTTTGGTTCTTCAGTTTCCGGAATCTCCTCAGTCCTGGCAAAAAGGCCATTGAACTGGTATTTCCCTACTTTTCCAATGGCTTTACCTCCAAATTGCATATCTCCAATTCGCCTGGAATAGAAATTCTGAATCCTGGTTTGAAACATTTCGTTCCCATCCTGAAAGAACAACCTTTTGTCGGGAAAACGGAGTTCCCATGGGGTAAGATTAATTTGTTCTTTATCCCCTTCTACAGTTGCAAAATCCGGATTATATGTCAGGTTAGTCGCAAGATTTGAACCAATATTAAACAGGAGATCAGCACCTGCATCTGCTTTGATCTTCTTATCGACCCCTGTTATATCGCTGTCTTCATACCTTAAAGTACCATATGGGAATAAGGTCATATTGCTTTTTTTCTTACCAAGAGGATTTACACCTGTCAGTTTCCCTCCCTGTGAAATTCTGAAGTTTTCGCTTACTTCAGTCCACCAGGATGTTTCCAGATTCTCTCTGATCACCCGTCCCAGGTTAAGTCCCCAGGTATCGGATTTTGGATTATACAGGATCTTTTCGAAAGGTATCCGAATCTCAACTGTCCAGCCCCAGTCATGAATTTGGGTGTCGGCCTCCCATTCCGTATCCCAGAAGAAATCTAAATTCTTGCCATCATCGGTTACCTTTGCATCCGTTAAGGTTCCAATGGGATTGACCATAAATAAATAGGCATTCTGATTATCATTGTAGGTGTCAAGTAAAACGGCAATTACATCATCGCTGTCATCTGCCTGATCCCGGCGCTGTATTTTACCTACAATTTCATCTTTTCCATTTGAATAGCATTTGAAAGCAAAGTATATATTCTTGTCATCCTGCCCTATGTATACTATCGATTCCCTTGAGGACGGTTGACCTTTAATGGGTTCCAATTGAATGAATTCTGAAATGGAATCCTCTACTATCCATTCGGATTCAATAATTAGGCCATCAATTACAGGCATAATTTCTAAATGGGTAGCCTTAAAGTCAGGTTGTGAATAGGCATAAAAAAATGATAAAGCAAAAACAAATTGCAGGTAAAAAAATCTTTGATATGGAATCCACGTGTTCATATCAATCCTTATATAAATATATAGTAAATTTTATATTCGAGTTTGTCGGAAGGTATAAAAGATGATAATTAGCAATATTTCTGAATAAGTTATGCTAGTGTTATAGCATTCCAAATCTGAAAATCCCTCTCAAAATCAAGAATTAAAGAATTGTCTGCCTTGGTATTCGACCTATCCATAAATAATTTTGGCTCTGATAGTGATAAATTTTTTAGATTTTTATGAAGAAATCGATATAGATTAAGATAAAAACTTCAATTTTTTAAGGGGATATTAATTTTTTTTCAAAGAATTTTAGATTTTTTTATTGAAAATAACTCGGATCATGTCAATAATGGTAATTTGAATAATTTCAAGGTCAACCTTTTAGCAATTTATCAAGATGTTTTGAAATAGATATTGTTATGCCCCTTACATTGAATCTAAGATTTACCATATTTATCATATTCAATCCTCAATTTTTCAAACCTAGATTATAGTACGTCAAAATGAATGAAATCAGATATTTGATTTAAAGTATTAGTTTAATTTAAATTCTCCAAATAGTTATATTTAATATTGAATTAATAGAACAAATATCTGGTCAAAATATATGAATAAATTGGGCGTATTTCTGTTGTTTAGATTTGCATAAAATCGAGATCATTAAAAATCAGTTAAGTGAAGGAATTCCATGAAATAACGTATATATTATAGTATTTATTATATATTATATTAAAAAAATACCATAAATTGAATAAATTTTGTATATTGTAAAATAATTCTACACACCTTCCGCAAAAATATTTTGTGTAATTTTACACATTCAAGGGTGAGGAATTCAGATATTTTCGTCTGATAATAAGAGTAAGAATTTGAAACCAAGCATTCGAACCTTTCTGGCGAGCTGTTTTTTTTTAGCATCAGTTATTGTCTATGGGCAAAGTGGGGAAACCCCTGATCCCACTGGACGTGTGACTTCTCCTGCCTATGAATCTGATCCCACAACAAATTCAAATATAGAATCACAAAATATAAACCCATCAGATATATCATTATCTAATGGATTCATGGGATCGAATGACGTTATAGATGAATCTTCCTGTTCTACGATAACTTATATTGAGAATGATGGTGTTATACCTATAGAAGATGATATTTCATTAGCTAATGCATCTGACTCTTATCTTATAGGAGCAACAATCCATATTTATGATAACTATAATTCCGATCAGGATTCTCTAGTATTTAATGAGCAACATGGAATAATTGGAACTTATAGTCGGTCAGAGGGGAAAATGCAATTGAGTGGAGAGGCTTCCATGGCAAATTATAAAAAAGCATTATCTTCTGTGGGATATATAAATACCAGCGAAGATCCTGTGACCGAACGTCGTGAAGTTAATTTCTATGCAGATAGTGGTGAAGACAGCCACAATTTTGAGCGCATTTATATTGAGGTAGTTTCAGTTAATGATCCTCCAATAATCTCAGGATCTGAATCGGTTTTATTATATGTACCTGGAAGCGGAGCCGTTGAAATCGATACTATGATAACTATTATCGATGTAGATGACTCTCTGATCCGGAGGGCCCGAATATGGATCAATAATGGGTATAAGATATCAGAAGACTTATTAGCTGTGGCAGAGAAATATGGGCTTACTGTCACCTATGATGTACCAACAGCCCATCTCCATATCAATGGGTATGCTCCAATACATGAATATGAAGATATCATGTCAATGGTTACATATGAAAATACAAATCCTGAACCAGAGCCCTCCACACGGAAAGTAGGTTTTAAGGTATGGGATGATGATGTGCGCAGTAATTTCCATTTTAAGGAAATAGAGATCCTTCCCGTGAATCTCCCTCCTGAGATTGTAGGAGAAGATGATAATCCCATCGATACAATTTATATAACCACAATTCAGAATATACCAGTTGAGGTATGCGTAGAGGCAAATGATCCGGAAGGCAATATAGCTGCAATCTCTTCTGTGATATCACAGACAGGTAATGGATCTGCTGGGGACCTCGCTGATTTATGTTTTACATTTATTCCTGGGGAAGACTTTGTCGGGACAGATACTCTGACAGTTCAGGTTTGTGATGATGGTATTCCGTCAAAATGCGATACAGTTATTGTAATAGCTGAAGTGGAACCCGAACCTGATGCCACACCATTTATAATAGATGTAACCGGTACTACAATAGATACGTTGTATTTTGAAACTGACGAAGATGTTGCACTTGAATTTTGCCTGTATGTGAATGTACCAGAGGGAGAGGAGTTGGAATTGGGTACGATTTCAGAGGCCGGGGATAGCACCGCCCATGGCAGTTTAAATGAAAATGACGAAGGACCATATTGCTTTATATATCAGCCGGAAGACAATTATTTTGGACAATCAAGCTGGATCATTAAGGTTTGTAACGACAGTGTTCCTCAGGCCTGTGACAGTGTGGTGGTGATCATAGATGTGTTGCCAGTGAATGATCCACCCGTTGCTGTAAATGATACAGTAAATGCGATCAGCAATTATACGCTAACCGGGAATGTTACGGACAACGACTACGATATTGAAGGAGACGAACTGATTGTAAATGAGAACCCTGAAGCCAATCCTATGCATGGAGCGGTAGTTCTCCACAGAGACGGAACCTTTGAATACACAGCTGATCCTGGATATCTGGGGGATGACAGGTTCACCTATGTAGTATGTGATGATGGTGATCCTTCCTTATGCGCTTCAGCTGATGTGGTTATAACGATCGATGAAGTGCCTTTGAAAGTCTACAATGCAGTCTCTCCAAATGGAGATGATATGAATGATTTTCTTTATATAGAAGGAATTGAATATTACCCCGAAAATGTATTAAGCATATATGACAGGTATAATAACCTGATTTATGAAACACCCGGCTATAATAATAACAATATCACATGGGTAGGCCAGGCAAACAAAGGGATATCAACAAAAGACCTTCCGGGTGATACTTATTTCTACATATTGAATCCAGGGGAAGGGACTCCCCTTTTAACAGGATTTATAATGTTAAAAGTAGAATAATATATGAGGAAAATTTTACTGTTATTCTTTTTCATATTGATTTTTGTGGGCGTTTCAACCGCTCAACAGCAAGCTACCTATGCCCAATATATGTTCAATGGCCTGGCGATCAATCCTGCATATGCTGGAAGTCAAGGTGCATTGAGCGCCACCGCTTTACTTCGATACCAGTCTGTCGGTGTACCTGGTGCACCTAATACCCAGACAATTTCAGCGCATTCCCCACTTAATAATGAAAAAATAGCTCTTGGGATGCTGATTATCCACGACAAGATCGGGGTGATCGACCAGGTGGGTGTTAACGCCATCTATGCCTACAGATTATTTCTGTCAACAAATAATCAAAGTCCAAAAGTGTTGTCCTTTGGGCTGCAGGCTGGCGTCAGTACATATCGCGCCCAATATTCACAACTAGATATTTATAATCCTACTGATCCGTCTTTTACACAGGATGTAAACCAGACTATGCCAACCTTCGGATTTGGTATATATTACTATTCTGATAAATTTTATGCAGGACTAAGTGCTCCGAATTTAATGTACAATGTATTTGACCGGGGTAACGAACTTGAAACCATTGTACAATCCAATCCTATTATACTGAATTCAGGCTATGTGATTACACTAAGCCGTTTGATGAAACTCAGGCCTAACTTCCTGTTAAAATTACTAGACCAGAAAGTAGTTGAATTAGATCTGAATGCAAATATTTCATTTGATGATGTTCTATGGCTGGGTGTTTCCTATCAGGTTTCAAGCTCAGTTAATCTATTGGCAGAGGTTCAGATAACCAACCAATTACGTATAGGGTATTCATATGCATTCAGAACGAGCACTATTAACAGAGTTGACCTGGGATCTCATGAATTCATGATAAACTACAGGTTTAAATATCCGAAATCTGGAGTGGTTACGCCAAGACATTTCTAAACTGATATGAAGAACTTACTCATATTCCTGGCATTTGTGCTTATCTTGGGGCAATCCGTTTATGGGCAGAGTTCTAATATCTCTACACTCTTTCAAAGCAACCTTCGTAAGGCCGATAATTATTTCAGTAAACTGCAGTATCAGAACGCCGTTGAGTTTTATAAACGGGTATTGGAAAGAGATTCCAGCCACTTTAAATCCAAACTAAGGCTGGCTGAATCCTACATGATTTTAAAGGATCCTGATTCCTCGGCTGTCTGGTATGATAAGGTATTATCTTCGATTGATGATCCATCCAGGATTGATCCTGATCACTATTATAATTATGCGCAGGTGCTTTCATCTAGTGAAAGATATGAGGAAGCGCTTTCCTGGTATGAGATTTACGCTGTTCTTGTGCCGGATGATCCCAGAAATATGGATAAGATCCAGTTTCTTAACAATATGGATTATTATTTGAGCGATTCCAATCTCTATGAACTCATCGTCCTGCCTTTCAATTCTGACCATTCTGATTTTGGAGTTAAATACTATGACTCTGGCTTTGTATTTATCTCTTCCAGGGATAAACGGGTACTTTTAACAAACAACGCTAAATCAGCCATGTCTGAAAAAGAATCCCCATTGAACCTATACTATGTTGGGATAGATTCATTGGATCAGTATCAGGAACCTGATCATTTCCAAAGAGAATTAAAGACCAGGTTTCACGAAGGCCCATTGGCGTTTTATACCGATAACAAAAAGGTGATCTTCACCCGGAATAATTATCACGAAGGTAAAAAAACAAGAAGTATTCTGGGGATCTTAAATGTTGGCCTGTTTACTGCCGAGATGGACGAAAACAACAACTGGAAAAACATTGAAGCTTTTGAATACAATCATCCGGACTATTCTGTTGGGCATCCCAGTTTGTCTGAAGATAATGAGCGGTTGTATTTTTCTTCTAATATGCCTGGTGGTATAGGGGGCAACGATATATATGTGTCTGTTCGTGGAAATGGGAAATGGGGTAAACCTATTAACCTCGGGCCGGAAATCAATACCCCTGGGGATGAGATGTTTCCTTATATTTCAGATGACAGCACCCTGTATTTTGCATCTGATGGATGGGGAGGTTTTGGAAGCCTTGATATATTCAGAGCACTTGGGCAAGACAGTGTTTTTATGAGTCCCTATAACCTTGGTTTTCCCGTCAACACAAACAAGGATGATTTTGCTTTGATCATTAATGAAAAGGAGAGGAGTGGTTATTTTTCATCCGACCGGGAGGGTGGTAAAGGCTTTGATGATATTTACGCATTTAACATAAAGTCATTTAAGATTCACGCCAGGGTGTTGGAACTGTTTAATAAGGAACCGATCCCGGACGTGCTGGCCTCTCTTATTAACATCAATGGGGATACCATCGTTCAGAAGAATTCGGACAATAATGGGAGGTTTCAGATGGACTTACCATTCGATTCAGAATATACCATTAAACTGAATAAAGATGAGTATACTCAATACGAGTATATTTATTTGTCTACCCTTGACCGTAAATCAGGAATTGATAGCCCGGATTATTATATGTGGAAGCATGAACTGTTTTCTGAAGGCATCATATTTAATAATGAAACGCATATTCCTATGCCACACGTATTGGTTGTGCTTCATAACAAGACCGATAATGTATTTGATTCAACATTTACTGATGACCAGGGGAAATATGTGTTTCCTTTGTTACCTGACAAAACCTATGATGTTAAGGCCGATAAAGAGGGATATGTAGCAGAATCCTTGCCTGTGATGACCAACCGGGTACAGAAAGGTATCATATTAAATGATTTCGTACTGGAGTCGGAGTTTATTGAGAAAGTATTTGTTTACTATGATTTTGACAAGAGCAACATAAAATCAAGGTTTCATCCTGACCTGAACAGAATGGCAAATCTGTTAAATCAATATCCTGATACCAGATTCTTCATAGGGGCTCATGCCGATGCCCGTGGAAGCAATGCCTATAACCTGGCCTTATCAGAAAGAAGGGCAAACTCGGTGAAAAGATATATGATCGCAAAAGGGATAGATCCATCGCGGATAGATATCAGAGCATTTGGCGAATTACTGATTATTAACCGGTGTGTGGATGGTGTGAACTGTCAGGAGATTGATCACTCCATTAACAGAAGAGCCGAATTAAAGATCGAATTTGGAAGTACAGATCAAAGTTCTGCCTCTATTTCGAATCCAGGAGATTTGGGAGATCAATAGTATGTATTTATTTGCCTCAATTTAAGATAGTTCTTATTTTTGCCCATCTGACTATTGAAATAATGAAAAAGGTCTTAGGGTTCATTTTAACTCCCATATTTTATCTTGCTTTTGGATTGATATTAGGCATATTTCACCCAATACAAGTAATTTGCTGGAATATCTGGGGCTATAAAGCGCATAAACGTTCGGTTGAAATCTTTAATTTATTGTTAATCAAATCACTTGCATTGCTCGGTTCCAGGGTGCGGTTCGAAGGATTTGATAAACTGCCCCTTAACAGGCCATTGATCATTATTGCAAACCACCAGAGTTTGTTCGACATTCCTCCTATTGTGTGGGGATTTAGAAGACATCATGCCAAGTTCATCTCCAAAAAGGAACTGGGACATGGCATACCTTCCATTTCATACAACCTCAGGAAAGGTGGATCCATCTTAATTGACCGGAAAGATCCCCAGCAAGCTGTTGAGCAAATAAGAAATCTTGGTAAGAAAATAGAAGAGAATAATTATTCTGCAGTAATATTCCCTGAAGGAACCAGAAGTCGAAACGGTAAAGTAAAAAAATTTAAAGTAAGAGGGATACATACCTTGCTGGAAAACGCACCATCATCATTGATCGTTCCATTTGTTATAGATGGCAATTATAAGCTGCAAGAAAATGGGTCCTTTCCCCTGGCTGTCGGAGTTAAACTGACTTATACTGTACTAAGCCCTTTTGAACTGGATGGATTAAGTGCAGAAGAGATAACCGAAAAGTCAGAGCTTCAGATCCGGGAGCACCTCGGGCAGGAATAACCTTCCTTCAACAATTAGCTTTACTATTAACTATTATGTTCCTTAATCCGGCAATTATCAATAACCCGGAAAATTTTAAAATAAACCAAACAATTAAGATTTAATAAAATAGAATTCAAAATCCAAAAACTTGCTGTGGTTATTTAACAATTCTCAAAACTTACAATATAACGATCAGCTAATCTGACAGATTATCATGGATTATGCCTCTATATGAATCTTGATGCCATACAATTTAGAAATATTAGAACATACAAATGTTTCATGGTGAAACATTTAAAGATTTGTGTTTCGGACCTGATTTTTCTGGCTAAGTCGATAGATATTAATCGGTTAGAAACAATCTAACTATTCATGATCATTTTTCGAGTAACAGATCGCT
>CAYMFU010000167.1:0-3446 GCA_964389805.1 uncultured Roseivirgaceae bacterium
TAAAAATAGGTATCGTCAAAGGTGACAAAGACTTCTGATTCTTCGCTTGATGATTGTCCGTGATTAGGCCTGAACATTTTTAATTCCAGGGAGGCCATTGAATTCCATAAATGATCATCACAAATGCCATCAAAATTTATGGTTTCTGTTGTCTTTGGTATATGCAGAATATCCTCCTCCTGGTTCCCGAATAAGACATATGACGGGAAACAGAGATTCATTAATAATATAAAAAATGCCCGCAACAAGACTTTATAATATGTCAAAAAAATCCTTCCGAATTTAATCCAAATAATTAACACTAACAATTTAAAAATTTTCAGGATCAGGTTAATATTCTACAGGATACTTTATTCTGCTGGGTCGACCTGGACACGAAAACTAACTCAAATAAGATTTATTCAGAGAAGGATTTAAAACCAATCACCCCTCCATTCTATGGATCAATCTTTCGAGATATCTGGATTTGATCTGCTTGTTAGCCATGACTTGTTTGATCGGTGGCAATTTCAAAATAACACCAAGGACCCCGGCCAATGCCCGATGGCTCCACAGTACCTGGTTATCGAAAATCAGATTTTGTAATTTTCCTCTTTCGATGGCCATGATTACAGCTCTATGCGTTCCATTAAGTGGTGTAATCACTCTTTTTGATCTTTCTTTAAGTACTATATGGTTTTTATCACAAGCTTTTACGCAAAGCCCGCACCCCAGGCATATTTTTGTATTCAGGTTTGCTTTTTTCTTTTTTGGCTTCTGAGGATCATTAGCCGATACCAGCATCATTGCTTCAACGGGACATACGTCCACACATTTACCGCATCCATTGCACTTGTCATCGTATATTTCAGGTAAAAAATTTGTAGTATGAACCGGGTTTAATATGGCGAATCGCCTTGCCGCAATCATGGCTTCACAACAGCAGCCGCAACAATTACAGATAAAGTTTACACTTTCACGAACGTTTTCACCAAATTGAACCAGGTTGGAATCATATGCCTGTTCCAACAAATCCATACCTTCTGTTTTATCAACCTGCCTGGCTACCCCGTGCCGGATCAGGGAGGCTGCGGTGGTGTTGAAAGTCATACATATATCAAGCGGGGCTTCACAAGCTTTGCCCATATGCATCATTTTATGTCGGCAATAGCAGGTCCCCACAGCCATATGAGTTGCTGTTTCAATTATCTTTGATGCTCTCTCAAAATCCAAAACATGGAGCGCGTTTTCTTCTGACAAAGCTGGTTCGTGGACAAAAGTACGTCCCAATTGTGTCTGTCCCTGGGTGAAAAGTGCTTTAATAAAATCCTCTTCCACATTCATGTACTGATAAAAAAGTTCACTAAGCAGTTCCTGGTCAATATCATTTCGTATTCGCATCATGGAGAATTCAAAAAAACCGGCCATAGGAGGAGGGAGTACATATTCTATATCACCATTTTGATGTATATCAACAAGTATTGCCCGATCTGCTAATTTGTCAAGTATATTCTGCGTGGTTTTCAAATCCAGTTTCCAGATTCTGGCCGCTTTTTTTGCATTAAAAGGTTTTATGGGTAATAGGGCGACAAGTCTGGCTTCTTTTTCATTGAATAACATCTCCAGGATCTGGAAAAGCAGTTTAGTAGGAGGCGCCCCCTGAGGAAATTTGTTAAGCCGTGTGGCTAACTGCGAATATCCTGTTTTTAAGGTATGATGTGCCATAAGAATTATAACATATTTACCAATTCAACTGCATAAAAAATTTAGCCTCAATACACAATATCTCCCTTCACATCTTCATTCGTTCGAAATCCTGATTTAGCCTTTTGTTTAATTGAAAAGTTTTTATAGCATTCTCCCTGAACATACTCCTGGCAATATCAATAGCTACTTCCTCCGTTAATAAACCCCTATTTATTCTCTTCGTGAGTACTTCTGCCAGCACCTCTTTACCAAATTCAAGCGATCCAGTTGATTCTTCTATCAGAGCACAATCACCTCCCCAGAAAAACTTATTGTAAGGCATGCAATCCAACATTACATCCAGGGCTGATACAGCCTCTTCCCTGGAGATCTGAGGCAACCAGACAATGTCAAGATAAACATTGGTGAACATTTTGCCCAAAGCAGCGTATTCTCCTGTCCATGGGAAGCCACCATGGAATAACACAAATTTTGCATCACCATATTTGAGGAATAGATTATTTAACTTAACAGGTTTGCCATTATCCAATATATTCCCATTACCAGCCAGATAACCCGTATGGATTTGAATGGGGAGTTCATGTTCTATTGACTTTTTGATCACCCAGTGAAACATAAAATCCTGAAGCTTTTTGGCTTCTATACGCGTTAATGACGATGTAGGCTTCGCATACAGAATTTTGGCTTCTTCATATGGAACATCTTCATAATCCAACGACCTGGAATAGGCCATGGAATTCTTTACGCATACCGCATCATGCTCTACGTTTCTTGTAAAAAGAAGATCGCAATATCTTAGATAATCGTCCAGGTTGTTGATCTCAAATCCTTCACTTTCCGCCTGATTATAAATATTGCCTTTATCCATTCCTGGCTCTGGTTTGTTGCTGGCCTCCATCACTAATGGATTGATGTGGAATACCAATGCATAGTAATTAGCATTCAACTCGCAATTAAATGGATCCCAGTACTGGTCATTGAACATTAATTCGAAGCCAGCTTCCTTGAAAGCCTCATCAAACCAGGTCCCATAATCCTGATAATTCTCTTTGATTTGACGTGAAAGTTGAGGTATGTTATTCTCTGTGAAATAGAGTGCATCAAAATTGTACAGCTTTTTAAATCCCTTAATAAAATGGCTATAATAGCTAGTGCTTCTACTATAATTTAAACCTGTTCCATAACTTTTCCACAATTCCACATCACTTAAAGAATCCAGTTTTTCCATTTGAAATCCTGCGGGACCGGATGAGCGGACATCGGCTGCCAGATAGCTGAATTCAAGGAGGTGATAAAAGCTGTAATTTTCCTCAGGTAATTCATGAGGAGATCGTTGATGTTCGTGCGTGTTGATGACTGATATTTCATCAATAGCCTCCCTTATCCTTAACTTGAGATCATCTGCAACGGGTTGGCATTGAAACAGCAGGAATAATAACATCAATAATGTGAATATGGATGTTTTATTCTTAGGATTTGAAGTTATCATAACACTAGGATTTAATAATTTCCGATTGAAAAGTCCTTGCTGAATCTGTTGTTATTAAAAAGACAATTATGATTAGATAAAAAATTTTGCAGGTTTCAGCTCATTTAAAGTTATGTAAAAAATGTATTGAATCAAAGCGTTTAGATCACGAGATGAATCACAACTTATAGGCCTTCTGATAGGTTTTATTTTACCTTGGAAGATTCTGTTTCTGTTTTTTCATTTCTTCTTTGAGGGCATTTACAGTCATCATATGCTCCTGCTCTTTTTT
>CAYMFU010000168.1:0-10228 GCA_964389805.1 uncultured Roseivirgaceae bacterium
TATTGATTATTTAAAGATCATGAAAATAGTGAAAGATGCGGGATATACTGGATATGTTGGCATTGAATATGAAGGTTCAGAACTATCAGAATATGATGGAATAAAGGCAACTAAAAAACTGCTTGAAAAGGTGGGGAAAGAGTTGGCTTAAAAGTATAGTGCAAACAAAAAAGAGGCTGCCCTTTTTGAGACAGCCTCTTTTTTTTTGCGAAAAAAGGTGATTAAAAACAATAATCGTTTCGATCGAGCAACTCTTCAGCTATTCTTCGCCTTGCCTCTTTAAGGTTATAAGGTTCAATTTTTGAAAACCGCTTTAATCCGAGAAGCAGCATCCGCTGTTCATCTCCCTCAGCGAAAGCATAAATAGCTTCTTTGGCAGCGATTGTTATTTTATTAACGGCTGAATGTAAATAAATCATTGCCATATCTATTTGGCGCTGACAGGATTCAATCCCTTTTATGCCCGCGAGCTTTTCAACACGTAATATTGAAGATTCTGCAAGGTATCCTTCGATCAGCATATCTGCAAGATTCATGAGGATCTCCTGTTCCTCTTTTAATTTCATGGAAAGTTTGAGAACAGCTGTGCCAGATATCATCAAACCGATCTTTTTGAGATTAGATAAAACCTTTTTTTCTTTGAAAAATAGCACTTCTTCTCCATTTTGATCAAAAGAAGGAATAGAAGTTAATTCTTTCTGAACTTCCATAGCCGGTGTCATCAGATCGAGAGAACCTTTCATGGCTTTTTTTAATAATATATCTATGGTGACCAATCGGTTTATTTCATTCGTCCCTTCGTAAATTCTGTTAATCCTGGCGTCCCTGTATCCTCTTTCTGCGGGGCCATCCGATGAATATCCAATTCCCCCATGGATTTGCACCGTTTCATCTACTGCAAAGTCTAACAATTCAGAACCGTGAACTTTCAGAATGGCACACTCAATTGCAAATTCCTCGACAGCCTTATTTTTGGCTGAGTCTTCATCAAGGCCTTCTTTTTTATAGGCTATTGAAGTGTCTTCTATATTTTTCCCAGTTCGGTATACAGCAGATTCACATGCATAAATACGCGTGGCCATTTCAGCCAGCTTGTGCTTTATCGCTCCAAAACTGCCAATAGAAGTTCCAAATTGCTTTCTTTCATTTGAATATCTTATCGACCTTTTCAACGCAAGTTTCGATCCGCCCACAGTGGCAGCTCCAAGTTTGATCCTGCCTATGTTCAAAATATTAAGCGCTATTTTGAATCCAAATTCCCGTTCTCCAAGCAGGTTCTCTACAGGTACAACACAATCATTGAAAAAAACCTGTCTAGTGGACGACCCTTTAATTCCGAGTTTCTTTTCTTCCGGATTCATTGTTATTCCACCGAACCCTTTCTCTACAATAAACGCAGAGAGGTATTTGTCATTTTCAATCTTGGCAAATACGATAAAAAGATCTGCGAATCCGGCATTTGATATCCACATCTTTTGACCATTCAAGATATAGCTATTTTTATCTTCTGATAACCTGGCTTTTGTTTTTCCAGCATTTGCATCAGAACCCGCATCAGGCTCTGTAAGGCAATAGGCTGACTTCAACTCACCCATGGCTAGTTTAGGCAGGTACTTCTCTTTCTGTTGCTCAGTTCCATAAAATAGAATTGGCAAAGTACCTATACCAATGTGAACCGATATGGATACTACAAAAGAATGACTTTGACCAAAAGCTTCAGCGATCAGCATATTAGTATTGAAATCCATTCCAAATCCACCATATTTTTCTGGTATACTAGATCCAAGAAGCCCCAGCTGTCCTGCCTTATCCAATAATGAAGGCACCAACTCTGGATATTTCATGGAATCAATTTGGTCCAGATTTGGATGGATCTCTGTTTCTACGAAATCTATACAAGTCTGGTAGATCATCTTTTGCTCTTCGCTCCATTCTTCAGGTATGAAAACATCTTTCGGATCTGTTTCCATGATAAGAAACTCACCTCCTTTAACCAGTTTCTCTTTCAGAATAGTTGTCATAGTGTAAAATTCTTAGTTTAATAATTCATAAATTCCTGAAACGCCCTGTCCCCCGCCCACACATGCGGTAACCATCCCATATTTCTGGTTTCTTCTCCGCATTTCATTGAAAAGTTGGATGCTCAGTTTGGCACCTGTACATCCCAGGGGATGCCCTAAGGCTATAGCTCCACCATTAACATTTACAATATCTCCATTGAGATCAAGATTTCGGATCACGCCAAGGGCTTGAGCTGCGAAAGCTTCATTCAGCTCTATTTGTTCAATATCATTGAGTTTCAACCCTGCTTTTTCTAAAGCTTTGGGAACCGCTTTTACAGGACCAATACCCATGATTTTTGGTTCTACTCCAGCTGCTGCATAACTGACCATTCTAGCTATAGGATTTAAATTAAGCTCTTTGATCAGCTTTTCAGACATAACAATGACAAATGCAGCTCCATCGGAGATTTGTGAGGAATTCCCGGCTGTTACCGATCCTTCCTTACTGAAGGCAGGTTTTAACCTGGCCAATGCTTCAAGACTGGTATCTCTTCTTGGCCCTTCATCGGTATCCACTATGAATTTTCTGGACTGTTTTATCATACTCTCATTTAAATAAGTTTCAGTTACTTGAACCGGAACAATTTCATCTTTAAACAATCCTTTTTCTAAAGCATTTATCGCCTTCATATGACTATTGTAAGCGAAGTCGTCCTGGTCTTCTCGGGAGATATTGTACTTTTTTGCAATCTCCTCAGCCGTAAGTCCCATAGAGATATAGTAGTCTGGATTATTTAGCGTTATGTCATAATTCAAAGCTGTTTTCCATCCAAGCATTGGAACGAGTGACATGCTTTCGGTTCCTCCGGCGATAATACAATCCGCCATTCCCGAATGGATTCGTGATGCAGCAATATTTATAGCTTCAATTCCTGATCCACAATACCTGTTGATCATCATACCGGGAACTTCTTTTGGAAGGCTCAGAAGAGAGATCATTCTACCTATCTGAATTCCCTGTTCAGCTTCCGGAACGGCATTTCCTACAATCAGGTCATCGATCCTTACTGGGTCCAGATCAGGTATGGATTTCAGCAAGTGCTTAATAACAGATGCGGCCAGGTCATCCGATCGAGTGAATCGAAATCCACCTTTTTTTGCCTTCCCAACTGCTGTTCTGAAACCTGCTACTATATATGCTTCCATAATTTAGTATTTTGATATTTAACTAATTTCTGAGTGGTTTTTGACCTTGTAAAATGGCCTGTATTCTTTCCAGTGTTTTCTTTTCTCCGCATAAAGACAAAGCGGCTTCACGTTCAAGATCAAGTAGATATTGTTCAGTAACTTCGGTGGGATAGGAGAGATCTCCACCGCACATAACATTCGCTATTTTCTTTGCGATTTTAGCATCATGCTCAGTAATGTAATTCCCCATGAGCATGCCATTGACGCCGGCGAGGACAAGTGCAATCCCCGATTTTCCCTGTACCCTTATCTTCTGATCTGGATTCGGCATTGAATAACCTGCTTCAGCAAGTTTAAGTGCAGATTGTTTAGCATCCGCAATTAGTCGATCACTATTAATGGTTATCCGGTCCTTATGGTTTAATATTTTCATATCCATCGCTTCGTAGGCGGATGTAGCTATTTTTCCCATTCCGATATTCAGAAATACATTCTGGAGGTCATTCATTTCTACGTCTCCTGTCTGATAGGCATCAGATATCCTTTTAGTCAATTCTTTTGTACCCCCTCCAGTTGGAATAATGCCAACACCAACTTCTGGCAATCCTATATAAGTTTCTGCAGCCGCCTGCACAATATCTGCATGCAGAGCCAACTCGCATCCGCCACCCAGTGTAAGGGTATGTGGTGCAACAACCACAGGGATGCTTGAATATCTTGCCCTCATGACGGTTTGCTGAAAATGATTAACAATGACATCAATTTCTTCATATTCCTGTTCGATCGCATACATGAACAAAACACCCAGATTCGCCCCCACTGTAAAATTCTGACCCTGATTTCCTATAACAAGTCCTCTATAATCCTGTTCTGCGAGATTTATCCCCTTATGGATTCCTTCCAGTACCTCGCCCCCCATGGTATTCATCTTGGATTGGAACTCTACGTTCAGAATACCGTCTCCCAGGTCAAGGATAGAAGAACCTGCGTTACTCCAGATCAGGCGATTATCCCTGATGTTATCCAGAATAATAAATGATCTCATGCCAGGAATGGTCTTCATTGATTCAGAAGAGATATCATAATACTGTTTTGAACCATCTTTGACCTCGTAAAAATTTGAATGCCCCTTTTCCAGCATTTTGTAAACCCAGGTATCAGGATTATAGCCGACCTCTTCCATTTTCTTCAGTGTATTTTCAACACCAAGTGCATCCCATGTTTCAAAAGGCCCCATCTGCCAGCCAAAGCCTGCCTTTAATCCCTCATCAATCTTATATAGGTCATCAGTTATCTCAGGAATTCTGTAAGTAATGTATTGGAAAAGTCCATAAAATGAATCTTGATAAAATTGAGTTGCTTTATCCTTTCCTGAGAATAGGATCTTAAACTTTTGTTTAAGATCATCGGTACCCTTTGCAGCACCTACAGAAGCAAATTTTACTTTCTTCTTAGGCTTGTATTCAAAGGTTTTCAAATCGAGGGTCAGGATTTCGGTTTTTCCTTTTTTATCTTTCGTCTTTTTATAAAATCCTTGTTTTGTCTTTTCTCCAAGCCATTTCTTGTTCTCCAGTTCATATATTATCTCCGGAAGTTTGAACAGCTCATGTTGTTCATCGTTTTCCAGGGAATCATAGAGGTTATTGGCCACTTTTATTAAAGTATCAAGGCCAACAATATCTGAAGTTCTGAAAGTAGCGGATTTGGGCCGTCCTATTGTCGTTCCGGTTAGTCTATCCACTTCATCAATACCCAGTCCCAGCTTCTGCATAGACTGAACAGCTTTTAGGATAGCATATATGCCAATCCGGTTTGTTATAAAAGCCGGGGTGTCTTTACATAATACCGTTGTTTTACCCAGGAACAGTTTACCATAATCCTCGAAGAACTCAATCACTTCTTTTTTTGTAAATTCTGTGGGTATTATTTCGAGTAACTTCAGGTATCTGGGGGGATTGAAGAAATGCGTCCCGCAGAAATGCACATTAAAATCTTCGCTTCGACCTTCCGTCATTAAATGAATTGGAATTCCTGAAGTATTGGATGTAATTAATGAACCAGGTTGCCTGTATTTTTCAACCTGTTCAAATAAGTTTTTCTTTATCCCAAGGTCTTCAATTACAGCTTCAATAACCCAGTCACAGCGAGAAATCTTTTCTAAATCGTCCTCAAAATTTCCTGTTTTGATTCTTTCTGCAAATTTTTTGTGATATAGCGGAGAGGGATTGGATTTTATAGCCGTTTGTAAGGATTCATTAACGATCCTGTTGCGGAATTCCGGGGATTTATGATCCAGGCCTTTTTTCGATTCCCCTGGACTAAGATCCTTTGGGACGATATCCAGAAGAAGGACCTCCAGGCCAATATTTGCAAAATGACAAGCAATCCGTGATCCCATTATTCCGGATCCTAGTACTGCGGTCTTCTTAATGGTTCTTTTCATACCGTTTTACTTTTTAATAATACACCTGGATATACTGAATCAGGCTGACAGATAATTACCTTAATTATTTTACCATTTAGATTCGTATTTCCTGAGCGAATTTTCATATTCAATTAAAATCCACGATTCCTGATTTTCAATCTGAGTTTAAGTGCTTTTTAATCTCCCCATTTTCGATATTAGTATTTATTGTGTCGATTACCTCCAGGAATGTTTTCAGTTTTTTCTGAGGGATCTTGTCTTTGATTACAGCATTAAACGTCTTGACTTTCTTTTTAGCAATTTCCTTTTTTTGTTTTCCAAGGTCGGTCAGAAATATTATAACCATACGACCATCGATGCTATCTTTTTTCCGGACGATCAGTTTTTTAGTTTCCATTGATTTTAATATCCGGGTTAAACTTCTGGCCTCCATTCCCATTAAAGGTGCAATTTTCGTAGCAGGTGTTCCTTCCGTAGAGTCAATATTGAGAAGGACAAATGCCATGGACGTAGTAATGTTGTGCCTGGCCGCATATTGGTTGTAAAGTCTTGCTATTGCATGCCAGGTGGCTTTTACATTGTAATCAATTAACTCCTTCCTCTCCATAACGTATATATTCTAATATACGTAAAAATGGTATGCATGCATAATAAATTTTTATATTTTTGTTTTCCTTAGATCAATCCTTCACAAATGATTAATTTTATATACATAATGTTGTAATTAAAGGTGTGGTTGATGATGGAAAACAGCTCTTCTTATAAAGATATAGACCTTATTTTAGCTGAAAAGCAGAAAATAATAGAGAAACTGCAGAAAGAGAACGAGAGTCTGCTTAAAATAATTTCTCATGACATCAGGGCCCCATTTACCCAGTTATTTTCTATGATGCAGCTATTGGATCTTGAAGATGGAGATATAAGCCCGAGTCAGCGTAATTATTTTGATCGCATGTATCATTCCCTGGCCAGTGGCATGGAGATGGTGAAAAATCTGCATGACATCAGATCTCTTGATCAGGACAACATTACAGTTGTAATTGAAAAGATCAGGTTAATACCCTTAATAGAAAAAGTAAATCAAAGTTTTAGCAAACTGGCAGGACTAAAATCTATGAAGATAGGTTTTGAGAAAGGCAGTCTGGATCCGGAGATCAAAACAGATTCATATATTCTGGAAAAGATTCTTTCAAATGTGCTTTCAAATGCGATAAAATATCCAGAGGATGGCACAGAAGTAAAAATTAATCTGGAACAAAGGGGAGATAAAGTCATTATTATATATGAAGATGGCGGCCCTGGTATTTCCGATGAAGAATTGCCTGCGATTTTTGAAAAGTATACCAAACTAAGCACTCAGCCTACTATGGGCGAATCGACTACTGGTCTTGGCATGTACCTTGCAAAAAACTTTGCGAAATTGATTGATGGTAAGATTGAGATCGGAAACATTTCAGAAAATGGAGGCTTAAGAGTAAGGATTTCACTGCCTGCCTGATTCATTTGCTATACAATCCCTGATATTATACAAAACCGTTTCTTTTCAAATTTGCAGGTCCGGTTCCTGACCACTCTTAAATTCTACTTTAGTATCAATTATTTTATGCAGCATTTGATAAATGCTCTTAAAATTTTCAACTAAACTTATATCTGATCTTGTTTTATCCTTGATTAATAACCTTATAACCATACATCACATTATATTTGTTAATTATTTCAATCGACAATTGAAAACCCACAATTTCCTGAATTAAATTATTGTGGAATGCCTTTATGTTTAAAAGAGAGTCTAAAATGAAAAAGTGCACTATTTTAATTCTGCTTATAAGTCTTTTTTTGAATTTGAGAACCTGGTCCCAGGTCCCATTAACTTCACCTGAAGAATATCTGGGATATAAACTTGGTACTGCCTTTACGCCACATTATAAGGTTACAGGGTATTTGGAAAAAATATCCGGCCAGACTTCAAAGGCTATATTCAGGGATTATGGAGTAACCTATGAAGGAAGGCCATTGAATGTCTTGTTTATCTCCTCAGAAGAAAATATTGAAAACCTGGAAAACATCCGTCTTAATAATCTTCGTAAAGCTGGCGAATTGCCAGGAGAGCCGAATGAAGATGGAAAGATAATTGTATGGTTGAGTTATAATGTACACGGGGATGAAGCGAGTTCAACAGAGGCTGCATTGGCAACGGTCCATAAACTTCTTAGCGGAGGTGATGATGTTAACCGTTGGCTTGAGAACACAGTAGTGATCATCGATCCTTGTGTCAATCCGGATGGGAGAGACAGGTATGTTCACTGGTATAAAGAAAATAGATCCAACATTCTGTTGACGAATCCCATTGGAACTGCTCATGTTCAATCATGGCCTGGAGCAAGATCGAATCATTATTTATTTGACCTGAACAGAGATTGGACCTGGTTGAGCCAGGTGGAATCTAAGAGTCGTATCATATTATATAACGAATGGTTGCCCCAGATACATGTAGATTTTCACGAACAGTCCTATAACAGTCCTTATTATTTTGCCCCTGCAGCTCAACCTTATCATTCCTTAATAACAGAATGGCAAAAAGAATTTCAGGTTGAAATAGGTAAGAACCATGCGAAATATTTTAATGAGAACAACTGGCTATATTTTACAAAAGAACGATTTGATCTCTTTTACCCTGGATATGGAGACACGTATCCGACTTTCAATGGTGCAATTGGCATGACCTATGAACAAGCCGGTAGTGGAAGGGCAGGATTAGGAATAAAGACTGAAACTGGTGATACATTGACCTTACTTGACAGGTTGACGCATCATTATACAACCAGTATATCGACTATTGAAGTATCATCTGATAATGCTGTTGATCTTGAAAAGAACTATATCGAGTTCTTCAAGAATGCGCACAAACCGGTTGCTGATGGTTTTAATACATTTATTGTTAAAAGCCGAAATGGGAATAAGAGGATCCGGAAATTAATTGAATTGCTTGATCATCACCGGATCAAATACGGGCAGTTGAATAATTCCAAATCGACCAAAGGATTTGATTTTCATATGAACCGGAACGTACCCATTACTATTGAATCATCCGATCTTTTAATCCCGGTTCAGCAGGCTAAATCAACACTTCTGAGGGTATTGTTTGAACCTGTTTCAACACTGGTAGATTCGATGACCTATGATATTACCTCCTGGTCAATTCCATATGCCTTTGGACTGGAAACGTATGCGACTAAGCAAGTCATTAATTTTAACAAAAAAGGATTTTTTGATCAACCTATGACAGGTTTAACACCTAAGGAAAAGTCATATGGGTTTGCGTTTACCCGAAATGCAATATCCGATATCAGAGTTTTATCTGAATTGCTATTACATGGTATGAATGTTAGAACGAATTACACGGCACTCACCACGCAGGGTATCAGCTTTCCGGCTGGCAGTTTTTTTATTTTAATGGGAGACAACAAGAATTTTAAGGGTAATACTCTGGGAATTATGACAGAAATATCTGAACAGTATGAGCTGGATATAATTCCGCTCAGCTCCGGTTTTTCTGATGACGGCCCTGATCTGGGCTCATCAAAGCTCAAGCTTTTAGATAATCAATTGAATGTAGGCGTATTGTATGGGGAGAATGTCTGGTCTAATAATGTTGGTGAAGTTTGGCATTTGTTTGAACAGGATCTGCAATACCCTCTTATACGTTTAAACACAAGTTATTTTAGTGGGATAAACCTGAATGATATGGATGTGATTATCATTCCAGAGGGTTTTTATGGAAGTATTTTGGATGAGGATCAGTTGAAGAAGTTGAATAACTGGGTTTTAAATGGCGGAAGACTAGTTGTAATTGGAAGGGCATTAAGATATTTTGCTGACAAGGACCTGTTTAATCTAAAGCAATACCTGGACGAAGAAGAAAAGGAAGAAATAGAAAAGTTGCAAACAGATCCGGATTATTTGCGAAAATATGCAGAAGATGAGCGTTTATATATAAAGAATAAGATATATGGAGGTATTTATAAAACTCGTCTTGATAATAGTCATCCTATTGGTTTCGGGTACCCGGAATACTATTTCACATTGAAAACGGTAGACAACAGGTATTCGGTTTTGGATAAAGGTTGGAATGTGGCTACGATTTCCGGTTCTCAAGATAAGGTAAGTGGATTTTCCGGCAGCAGCAGTCAGGCAAAAACATACAAGGCGCTAATCGTGGGAATGGAAGATAAGGGAGCCGGTGAGGTTGTATATTTTGTGGACAATCCTTTGTTCAGATCTTTCTGGGAGAATGGAAAGCTGATGTTCAGCAATGCCATATTCATGCCATAGGGAGTAATTGTCCAATACCCTGGTCAGCTAGTAGTAATAAATCTACCTTGCTGCAAAATTCTTCTTACCCTCTTCAAGAAAGTCAACGAAGTTCCTGATGTTCAGATCATATGCTTTTGGAGATACCAGTACATTTTCATCATTATCCAGAAGGACATAAAAGGGTTGCGCATTGTTATTGTATTTTGTGATCTGGAAATCAGCATTTTGTTTACCAATGGATTTTTTCACCTTATTGTCATAAGTAGAAGTATACCAGGCGTTATCAGAAAGTGTGGTC
>CAYMFU010000169.1:0-16951 GCA_964389805.1 uncultured Roseivirgaceae bacterium
CAACATAAAAATTAAACCTTCGGCCATTATTGGAAAGTTTGTTTATTGGCTGATCCTTTTGGTATTTATCATATCCGCAACCGAGATTCTTGGCTGGGAAATAGTATCGAAAGAAATCAGCAAACTGATAGAATTCCTGCCAAAACTATTATTTGCTCTGATCTTCTTCATTGTAGGATTCTACCTTGCGGAAATGATCAAAAAAGCAGTTTACACAGCCACTAACAGTGCAGGTATATCAGGCGCAAAAGCAATTAGTAATATTGTTTTTTATGTGCTTATGATATTTATCAGCATAACTTCCCTTAACCAGGCAGGAGTGGATACGACACTCTTTACTTCAAACATTACAATAATTATTGGAGGTGCCCTCCTGGCTTTTGCAATTGCTTACGGATTTGCATCCAGAGAAATATTGACGAATATACTGGCCTCCTTTTATGTGAAAGATAAATATAAGATTGGATTGAAAATAAAGGTAGGTGGCACAAAAGGGATTATAGAAAATTCAGATACACTATCAATTACCATAATAACTGAAGATAAACGAAAGCTGATCATACCAATAAAAAAACTCATATCAGAAGAAGTAGAAATACTTACCTGACAGCGTAGATATTAGATCGAAATATTTTAATAAACTAAAATTAATTAGATATGAAATACCTAATTACAGTACTTGTTTTGTGCTTGCCAAAATTTGGAAATTCCCAGGGCCTCTTCCTGATAGAAGATCAGGTAACTGCCGATGGCACCAAGGTGTCTGCTTTATTTATAAAAACAACCAATGATTTTGACGAAGCGATCGGTAACTTTAAAAAGTATGCTAAAGATGAACATGATCTCAAAGTAAAAAAAGATAATAGTACTACTTATATGATAGAAATGGTTGATCTACCGCACTTAAGCGTTAAACGTGGGGATCTCTATACCTATCTGTACAAGACAGATTCTGCAAATATAATGGCCTTTTCCTTTCGCCTGGGGTATGACATATCTATCAACAGTGAGGAATATCCTGAGGAAATGGCAGAGTTCAAAAAGTTCATAACAGGATATATGGAATACCATTACCACACGCATTATATGAATTTGATTGATGATCAAAGTAAAATCATGGATCAGGCTGTAAAAGAATTGAGGCAGAATGAAAACAAGATAAGTTCACTACAGAAAAAAGCATCCTCTTTGGATAAAAAGTATCAGAAAGAATCGGATGAAGATAAAAAGTCGGAAATTTCTTCAGAAAAGGCAACGCTTGAACGTGAAGAAGAAATGCTGACCCAGAAATTACCAGAACAAAGGCAAAATGTCAGTGACTTTGAAGAGGTGATCTCAATATTAAAGAAAGAATTGAATGGATATCATCAGGAAATATCCAGCCTATAAGATATAAACAGCAGGAATGCTATAAGACATAAAGTAAGTAAATTTTATTAACCAAGTAAAGAATACTACCCTGAAGGGTTCAGCATATTTCTTATTCTTTACCTAAAAAAACTAAAATCATGATAGAATCAATTATTCAATCTACAAAGATTGAGCTTGGGAAAGAACTTTCTAAAAATGGTGTAAAGAGCAATCAAATGGATGATGTTTTGGGGGTTGCACAGGACACTATATTAAAAAATTTCAAATCATCTGCTACCGGAGGAGATTTGGATGGAATCCTGAATTTATTCAATGGAAAGCAATCCATTACAGGTAGTCCCCTTGTGAAGAGCGTTATAAATGACTACTCTTTTCAACTGATATCTAAACTAGGATTTTCAAAATCCATGTCGAAAACGGTTGCAAATACTGTGATACCATTCATCATGAATCTGATCAATAAAAAAACGCCCGATACAGGCCTAAATAACAATGATCTTATCTCCATGTTGGGAAGTAGCGCGTTTACAGGTGGCAAGAATAGCGTACTCGGGAAACTTAAAAACTTATTTTAATCACTATTAATCATTTTACACATTTAAATTTTAAAATTATGTCAAAAAAGATCTCAGACATTGAAGGGATAGGCCCTTCATATGCACAAAAATTAGCAAAAGTTAATATTAAATCCGTAAACGGACTATTAAAAAAATGTTGTGACAAGAAAGGAAGAAAAAGTGTTGCACAAACGACAGGAATCGATGAATCAATGCTTTTAAAGTGGGCTAATCTAGCTGATCTGTATAGAATTAAAGGTGTTGGCAGTGAATATTCGGAATTACTTGAGGCGGCTGGTGTAGATACCGTAAAAGAAATGAGAAACAGGAATGCCGTGAACCTGTATGATAAAATGAAGGAAGTAAACGCTAAGAAGAAATTAGTCAGACAATTGCCAGGGCTTAAGAAGGTAGAAGGTTTTGTTTCAGCTGCCAAGAAGTTGGATCCTGTCATATCCCATTAAACCACTACTAATTTGCACACACTTCATAAAGTCAACACCGGTTTACGAGCTTTATATAATTTTATAAAACAAAGAATCAGCCCAATAAGAAATTGACATCACTAAAAAATATTAATGGGTAACTAGAGTATTGAAGCTAATAAATTATATTTGGCGATGCGAGGGGTGTGTAGTGATGTAGTAAGTGAAGAACCGTTGAAATTTTAACGGTTCTTTAATACTTATCTACCGGTATAAAAAATTTCAAATATTTATCATTTAACCTTATATTACTATGAGTATGATTAAAGAGTTTAAAGAATTTGCCATGCGCGGCAATGTAGTCGACATGGCTGTAGGTATTGTTATTGGAGGTGCTTTTGGAAAGATAGTATCTTCTTTTGTAGCTGATGTGGTCATGCCTCCCCTGGGCTTGTTAATCGGGGGTGTGGATTTCACTGCATTGAAAATTACAATTCAAGATGCTGTGGTTGATGCAGCGGGTACAGTAACCACAGAAGCTGTTTCCATTAATTATGGTACTTTTATCCAAACGACTGTTGATTTTATAATCATAGCATTCGCTATTTTTATGGTGATCAAAGGAATGAACAGCATGAAGAAAAAAGAGGAAGCAGCACCACCACCTCCGCCTCCGGGACCGACAAAAGAGGAAGTATTGCTTTCAGAAATAAGGGACCTGCTGAAAAAATAAACATCAGGATCTGTCAAATAAAAGCTGTCGCAATTTACCCGGGACAGCTTTTTTTAATTCTTTTTTGGTCTTAACACCTTAAAGCCCGAAATTTCATTTTCATATCAAGAAATCCAGATACCCATGTCAATAGATAAATTCAAAGAAAAAATTAGCGCGGCCTACCAATTTAAAGGAGATTCCTTATTAATTGGATCTGCAGTATACGGACAGGATTATGATACTGCCTGCCAGGTTCAGTTCCCCCTAAAAACAATGAACCGGCATGGCTTAATTGCTGGAGCTACCGGGACAGGAAAAACCAAATCTCTTCAGGTAATGACTGAAAGCCTTTCAAAAGCGGGAGTGCCTGTGCTGGTTATGGATATAAAAGGAGATCTTAGCGGGCTTGGCGCTGTTGGAACAAGCAACAAGGTTATTGATTACCGGGCAGAAATGATTGGAATGGATTGGGAAGGCAGGGGATTTCCTGTTGAATTTTTGAGTATTTCAGAAGAACCAGGTGTTAAGTTGAGAGCAACGATATCAGAGTATGGCCCCATGCTTTTATCAAAAGTTTTGGGGATCAATGACAATCAGAGCGGTGTGCTCACTATGATCTTTAAATTCTGCGATGACAGGAACCTTCCTCTTTTAGATTTAAAGGATCTGAAAAGTGTCATCAAATTTGTCCAAAATGAAGGGAAAGAGGAATTTTTAAAAGAATATGGATACATTCATTCGAATTCGGCCGGAGCGATCATGAGAAGTATCGTCAGGTTGGAACAACAAAATGCAGATGATATTTTTGGCGAACCTTCCTTCGATGTATTTGACCTGATGCGAAAAAATAGATCCGGAGAAGGAATAATCAATGTTATCAGGCTTACCGATATGCAGAACAAACCCGGCTTGTTCAGCACTTTTATACTATGCCTGATTGCAGAACTGTTTCAAAAAATGCCAGAACAAGGTGACTCAGACAGACCTGAACTGGTTGTTTTTATCGATGAAGCGCATCTGCTATTTAAAAATGCCTCACAATACCTGATCGACCAATTGGAAATGACTGTTAAACTGATTCGCTCGAAAGGAGTTGGTGTATTCTTTGTAACTCAATCTCCAAATGATATCCCCGCGGGTGTACTCGCACAACTAGGGACCAAAGTACAACACGCACTAAGGGCTTTTACTGCCAGGGATCGTAAAGCCATAAAAACAGCCGCTGAAAACTATCCCATAACTGACTTTTATGATGTGGATGAATTGATAACAACTTTGGGAATAGGTGAAGCTTTGATCAGTACACTGGATGAAAAAGGAAGGCCTACTGAACTGGTACATACTTTGATGCGCCCACCTTATTCGAGAATGAGTGTTCTTATGGATAATGAAATAGGTGCCATCCTGAATACTTCCGAATTGATAAAAGAATACAACAGGGAGGTAGATAGAGAAAGTGCATACGAAATATTGCTTGAAAAAATTGAGCGAATACAGCAGCGTGAGGTTGAAAAGGAGGAAGAAATGATTTCCACGAAGGAAAGATCCAGAAGGAGTTCCAGAAAAACCAAATCAACTTTTACACAAATACTTGAAAGTTCAGTAACCAGAACGATAGCACGGGAAGCTATGCGGGGTCTTCTGGGGGTATTGGGACTTAAGGCAACGCGAACATATAGACGAAGATCCCGTTAATCCGTTATCTTTAATCTACTCCATTTGACATTATCACTGAAAAATAATTTTGTAAAATCATAGCTTTGATGAAAGACTATCTGGCAATTAACAGAAAATTGTGGAATGACCGTACAAAGGTGCACTGGGATTCCAAATTCTATGATGTAAAATCATTTATTGCAGGTAAAGATTCGCTTAATTCTATCGAGGTAGCGCTTCTTGGAAATTTAAAAGGGAAAAAGATACTCCACCTGCAATGCCACTTTGGGATGGACAGCATTTCCCTTGCAAGGCGTGGCGCAATTGTTACAGGGATAGATCTATCCGATGAATCCATTAAACAGGCAAAGGATCTGAGTGAAAAGGCCGGAACAAAGATGGATTTTATACTCAGTGATGTTTACAGTCTGACGAAAAATCTGGACAAACAATTCGATATTGTATTCACTTCATACGGCACCATAGGTTGGCTACCCGATATAAATAAATGGGCTGAGGTGATACTCCATTTCCTTAAACCTGGGGGCAAATTCATTATGGTGGAATTTCACCCGGTCTTATGGATATTTGATGATAATTTCAAAGAAATTGTATATAAATATTCTGATTCAGATCCTATTATTGAAGAATTAGAAGGGACGTATGCCAACCAGGAAGCAGATATTAAAAATAAATCCGTATCCTGGAATCATGGACTGGGTACTGTTATCGATGCTTTATTGCAGAAAGGATTAACGATCGAGGGATTCCAGGAATATGATTATTCTCCCTATGATTGTTTTAATAATACAATAGAAATTGAGGAAGGCAAATTTCAGATCAAGGGATTGGAAGATAAAATACCTATGCTTTTTTCAATTGTTGCCACAAAGGGATAATCATTATTTTATTATACAGTATTATTCATTAAGGTGATTGTTTGCTTCAAAAAAGCCTGCCGGATACCCGGCAGATCATAAATCAAAATAGTTTAAATAGTGGATTCAATGACTGCTAAACCTTAAGTACTATTCTATATCGTGCTTTCCCCGCTTCAAGATGTGCCAGGGCCTCATTCACCTTACTCATCGGAAATTCCTCCACGTCAGGATAGATATTATGTCTTACACAGAAGTCAAGCATCTTTCGGGTAAGTTCAGGACTGCCCAGCGGGCTTCCCCCAACTGATTTTTCACCCACAAGTAATGTAAATGCTGGGATCGCCATTGGTTCCAGAACTGCTCCTACATTATGTAACCTGCCTTTAGGTGCTAAGGTCATCAAATAGGCATTCCAGTCTAATGTAACATTCGTCGTATTCAATATGAAATTCAAGCTACCCATGATACTTTCCAGCTCTGCAGGATCAGTTGAATTGACTACCCGATGGGCACCCATTGCCAGAATCTGCTCCTTTTTTGCTGGATTGGAGCTGAAAGCCACTACTTCACAACCCCAGTTTTTTAAGAATTTTAGTGCCATATGTCCCAAGCCCCCGATGCCAATAACTCCAACTTTATCCGTGGGTTTTACTGCTGCAAGGTTTATGGGATTAAAGACCGTGATCCCACCGCAAAATAAAGGGCCGGCTTTACTGGTATCGATACCTTCAGGCAAACGGATCGCCCAGGACCAATGACTTCTAACACGATCTGCAAACCCGCCATGACGACCAACAATGGTTTGCTCAGAATTCCCGCAAAGGTGATGACTGCCATCCATGCACTGATCGCAATGCATACATGAGCCAGCTATCCAACCCAGACCTACAATATCCCCCACTTTTAAATCCTTGACTTCACTTCCGGTGGCAATTATTTCACCAACAACTTCATGACCGGGAACCAGGGGATATTCAGACATGCCCCATTCATTATTCAACATACTAAGATCAGAATGACATAGTCCGCAATAGTGGACCTTGATATCAACCTCCTCATTCCCCAGCTCAGGTAATTTAAACTGAAAAGGTTCTAATTTTCCTCCAGCTTCTTGTGCAGCAAAAGCATTAACAGTAATCATGATTATAATGTTTTAAATTGATTGGAAAATATATTTAAAGTTAAGACCAACAGTATGGAACTATAAAATTATTCCAGGCCACTGGCAGATATGTATTCGATTAATTTATTTTAATTCAAACATCTTAAATATCCCATCATAACCTGGTTTCAGCATTTTGCCTTCCATAGCAAACTGTTCGGGGATCACGCTTAATCCCAAACCCTCTACATAACGGTTCATGAAACTCCAGGTGCAACAGATAATTATGGCATCATACAATGCCCGTTCCGACCAGCCAGCATTGAAAACAGCATCTGCATCAGCCTGTACCATTTTTGTAGGTTCTAAAGTTAATTTCCGCACAAACTTGAAAAGAGGTTTCCATTTCTCTTCGACATTAGCGGAATCGATATCATTTAAAAGACTAGTGATTAACTCTTCATCTACTCCAAATTCAACGGCAGTGGCGGTATGCGCCCCGGCGCAGTATTGACAAGCATTGGTCCCTGATACAAAAGAAGCCAGTAATTCACGTTCCGCTTCAGTGAATGGAGAATCCTCTCCTCTCATTAATACCTGATGCATTACAATTAATGGTCTTTCAATTCCGGTATTGAATTTTGCGAAGGCATGAGGCACTTTGTCCTCAGGACCGATTGATGGAAATAATGGCATAATGTAAAATAATTTGTGTGGTTGTATTAGTTTAGTTTATAAAGTTTTCCAATTCGCTGTATATGCTATGATTGATTTTTTGATCATCATCGCTTTTTTGTATTTTGCCCGATTAGTTTATTGAGAGAACTTTCGCGATTATTTATCCCAAGTATAGTTGTCAATTTCACATCTCATGCTGTTCATAGATGTCTTACCCACTTAAGTACCAATATATATGTATAAACTAAACCCGGGCACAGGTACAATCTTCCAATGTATGAAACAATTTATTCTAAATCAAGGAATAAAGGAATGTAAACCCGAATCTTTCATATTAAAAAAACTACATTCAAATAGTATCTAATTTTAAAAAAGATCTTAAACATGAAGGTATGGTTCCAAAAACATGATTTAATGGTTTCTTTTCTTAAATTTGATATACATAGATAATACAATTTTTTAAGGTCTTCTGAAGTTCCTATAGACTGATCGAGACCTTCTATTGATTTTTATTCGAAAACCCAATGCAAACAATGGAAAAATTGAACTACGACCGGTCCTTTACAGATCGAATCGCAAATACAGAAGATCTCGCTCATAAGAGGTCCATAGTTCCCAGATAAATCATGAATTATGAAACAAAAAGCAAAACAGAAGCTCATTGATCGAATTAAACCATTAAAAGCCAGAATCGGCATCATCGGTGTAGGGCACTATACCTATTGGGGACAATTTGAAGGATTACTGGACCAGATGCATGAGAAACTGGTAGTATTCGAAAAAATGGTCATTGCCAATCAGGTTGAAACCGTAAATTTCGGCTTATCGGATTGTGCTGAAACCGCCAGTAAAATTGTTCCGGAAATCAGGGGATCGAATATCGATCTGTTATTTATCGACATGCTCACCTATGCCACATCCAGCTCTATAGCCGCTGTGTTCCGGGAAATAAATATCCCTATGGTCCTGGTAGCGCTTCAACCCAGTAAAGGCCTGGATTATAAGCTGTCAAGCACCCACGAAGAATTGTTCAATGATGATATATGCGCTGTACCGGAATTTATGAATGTCGCCATCCGGTTCGGACAGCCAGTACCTGATCTGGTGATCGGGATGCTGTATGACGATCTGAAAGCTGCAGATGAGATAAAAGAATATTGCCAGATCGCTAAGGTTCTCAACAGTCTGAAAAATTCTAGAATTGCCCAGATGGGGCATGTGCTGGAAACCATGTTCGACATGCATACCGACGCTACTTTAATGGCCTCTACATTTGGATGCCATATTGTTCAGACTGAACCGGATGATGTTTTTACACATTATAAACAGGCACAAAAAGATGAAATTGAAGAATACAAAAGATCTATACAGGCGTTTTTTGATTTCCCGGATCCGGGATCAGATCCTATAACTGAAAAACTGAATGATGAGGATCTTGAAACAGCGGCCCAGGTGGGTGTGGCACTTAAGCATTTCATCGATGATAAAAAACTGGATGGACTGGCATATTATTATGAGGGAGAGCCAGGTTCCGAAATGAGAAAGCTCGTTACGAACTTTATTGTGGGCAATTCCCTATTGACCGCTGGAGGATTTCCAATGTGTGGTGAAATGGATCTTAAAACCTGTATTGCCATGATGATCATGGATCGCCTGGAAATGGGCGGCAGTTTTGCTGAATTTCACCCAATCGATTTTAATGAAGGATTTGTATTGGTTGGACATGATGGACCACATCATATAAATATCGCAGAGGGAAAACCCGTACTTCGCAGCCTGAAGAAGTATCACGGTAAACCCGGACATGGAGCCAGTGTTGAGTTCAAGATCAAGGAAGGGCCTATAACGATGCTCGGTATTGCCCAGAAGGAAGATGGGAAATTCAAATTTATAATTGCCGAAGGAGAATCAAAGAGTGGTCCAATACCACCAACAGGTAATACTAACACGAGGGGTTTCTTTAAACCAGATGTTAAGACCTTTTTAAAGCGATGGTTCCGGGAAGGTCCGTCACATCATTTTGCCCTGGGCATCGGACACAAAGCTGAAACGATAAAAAAAGTCGGGAATTTTCTTGGCTTAGAGACAGTTATCGTCCAAAATGATTAAGATCCAAATAATGGGTTTTCAATCAACCTGGATAAATTCAATAAAAAAAACAGGCGTGAGATCGAATGATGAGGAGTCATACAATTAAAATGGATCAATGAGTTCAGGATATATCATAAGCATTCTTCTGGCGTATTTTGGATTGTTGTATGTAATCTCAAGGATCACGTCAAGGAAAACAGATTCAGCTACTTTTTTCATTGCCAACCGTAAGGCACCCTGGATCCTGGTCGCTTATGGAATGGTTGGAGTTGGTATATCAGGTATCACATTTATCTCAGTCCCGGGCCAGGTAATTGATATGCAATTCTCATACTTCGTGATGGTGATAGGGTATGTCATTGGTCTTTTGATTGTTGCCTATATATTCCTGCCGTTCTTCTACAAGATAAATGCGGTTTCAATTTATTCATTCCTCAAAAAGCGGTTTGGAAATGCATCACATAAAACCGGCGCTATACTATTTCTCATGGCCCAGACGACTACTGCGGCATTTAAGCTTTTTCTTATGGCTTACGTGCTTCAAATTGCCCTGTTTGATGCACTTGACATCCCCTTCTGGATTACTGTCGGCATTACATTGCTTCTGATCTGGTTTTATACTTATCGCGGGGGTATCAGGACGGTAATATTTACAGATACGCTTCAAACCACCTTTTTAATTGCTGCAGTTATTCTAAGTCTATTCAGCATAGCAAACCGGTTGAATATGTCGGCCATCGATATGTATCAGGTAATGGACAAGGAAGGCATCTCACAGATATTTTTCTGGGAATGGGATGATCCGAAGAATTTCTTCAAGCTGTTGTTTGTTGGAATATTCCTTACCGTAATGGCAAACGGCCTGGATCAGTCAATCATGCAGAAGCACCTTACCTGCAAGAACCTTGTTTCCTCCCAGAAAAATATAGTAACCCTTTCGATCATATTGTTAGGTGTGAATTTTCTCTTCCTGATATTAGGAGGCGCTTTAAACCTGTATACGCTTAACGAGGGCATTCCCATACCCGAACAGACCGATAACCTGTATCCTGAACTGGCATTAAATCACCTTGGTCTGGCAACCGGAACCTTCTTCCTGATCGGTATTGCTGCGGCAGCCTATTCCTCAGCAGATTCATCTCTTACCGGATTGACCACCTCATTTTGTATAGATCTTTTAAATTTCGATGCAGAGGATAATGACCGGAAATGGCTAAGGCATAGTGTGCATTTCGGTTTTTCTGCATTGATATTTATTCTGATCATCGTCTTCAAACAAATTAACAATGAAAGCGTTCTATATGCTTTTATCAGAACCACAGGGTTTATATATGGCCCGCTTTTAGGTGTGTACATATTTGGATTTTATTCTAAAAGATCTATAAAAGACTGGTATATCCCCGTTATATGCATTATGTCTCCAATTGTATCCTTCATAATAGATATAAATTCTGAGCAGTGGTTAAATGGATACGAATTCGGATACGATATTCTTCTATTGAATCTTGCTCTGGCACTTTTAGCCTTGATTATATTATCTAAAAAGAGAACAGAAAATGAACCTGATCCTGCATCCTAAGAAATTATCCCCTGTTGCCCGGGTATTGACACTTTTTATGACAATCCTTGTATGGGCAAATTCAGAACTTGAGGCACAAAACAAAATTCAGGAATTGTTTATAAACCCACCTCAAGAAGCCAGACCAAGAGGATACTGGATCTGGGCGCATGGTAATTTTGATTATTCCACGATAACAGAAGAGTTGAGGGAATTCAAAAAAAAAGGTTTAGGCGGTGTGGACATCTATGATATGGGCATTTCCGACCCTTATGACATCATTCCTCCCGGTAACGCATTTTTAAGTGACCAGATGATGGATGGCATTGAATTCGCATTAAAGGAGGCTGCTAATCTGGATCTCGCGATGGGATTATCAGTATCTAACGGTTGGAATGCCGGCGGAGACTGGACAAAACCGGATGAAATGATCATGCGATTATTGTTCTGGAAGGATACCCTTCAAGGTCCTGTTAGGCTTAATGCTATTGGCTTCCCGGAAATCCCAAGAACGTTTGAGAAATCCTACGGCACATTTGACCTGTTCCCTCAATTTAATGCGGATGGCTTCCCTGTATATTATGAAAATGTAGCCTTGATTGCTTATCCCTTAACACAAAACAACCTGGTCAATGATCTGAAAAAGATCATCTATCTTGACACGGATAAAATAAAGGGGAATGCGGTTGATATTAGTTTACCAGAAGGCAACTGGGTACTTGCCAGGGCAGTTGTAACTCCTCTTGGACAAAAAATGTGGGTAAGTAGTGAACGTTCAAACGGTTTTATTATGGACCATTATTCAGTAAAAGCTACAAGAAATCATTTCAACTATGTGATTGGCCGATTGGAAGACCGCCTGGGTAATTTGAAAGAAACTTCTCTTGAAAGATTATACCTCGCCAGTTTCGAAGCAGAGGACTATATCATCTGGAGTCCTCTGCTGAAAGAGACCTTCTATGCGTATCATGACTATGAAATGGATCCATATATTCCGGTACTTGCCGGTCTGACAGTTGTAGATAAAGAAACAACCAAACGCTTCCTGTATGACTACCGATTGACCGTATCCGAGATGTTTGTCAATAATCATTACCGTCAGGCAAGGGATATCAGTAATGATCATGGGCTATTGCTTGCTTCTGAATCGGGTGGCCCAGGCCCTCCCCTTCACTACGTTCCGACAGAGGATCTGAAAGCATTAGGCTCCGTAAATATCATGCGGGGAGAATTCTGGAACAGGGAGCCTGAATATTTCGATGAATATGGAAATGATTTAACCTATGTAGTGAAGAATATTGCCAGTGCCGCACACATCTATGGACACAGGATCGTCGAGATGGAGGCCTTTACCAGCCACCGGAAACATTGGCAGGAAAGGCCAATGGAATTGAAGAAACTGGCAGATGAAGCCTTCTGTACGGGCATGACCCGGGTGGTTTACCATACGATGCCGCATAGCCCAAAGGAGGCTGGATATCCGGGTTGGAGCTACCAGGCCGGTACGCACATCTCCCCGAAAATGGCCTGGTGGAAACTGTCGAAACCTTTCCATGATTACCTGGCCAGGATCAGCACCCTGCTTCAGGAAGGAAATTTTGTAGCGGATGTTGCCTACTATTATGGTGAGGAAATCCCCAATTTTGCGACCGGGGCAAAATTTATCAGGAAATCCCTGGGTAAGGGATATGATTATGATGACCTGAATAAAGAGATCCTGCTGGTAAGTTTTGTCAATGATAAGGGCCAACTTGAACTGCCTTCAGGGATGAAATACAATCTGCTTGTATTACCGGATAATCGGGAAATGAGTCTTGAGGTTTTGCATAAGATCGAGTCGTTGTTAAAGGAGGGTGCCATCATACTGGGAGATAAACCAATCACAATCCCGGGTTTGAAAGATTACCAGAAAAGGGAGGTCGAACTGAAGGATTTGGCTGACAGGATATGGAAGGGATCCAAAAAGAAAAAGAGTAAACGGAACTACGGGAAAGGCAGTTTGTATACAGGATATCCAGAACGTGAGATCCTAATTGAAAACTCAATAGAACCGGATTTTAAATATTCCAATACAGGCGGCAATCCCGTGAACCTCGATTATATTCACAGGGCAACTGAAGGTGATGACATTTACTTCATCCGTAATGTTGATTCATTACAAGTTCATACCTGGATTGATGTAAGAGTGGATGGCAAACAGGTTTTCCTGATGGATCCGGCAGAGGGCCGTATTCAGAAACTGGCCATGTATATTGAGGAGGTAGGAAGAACTAAGATCCCCCTGCGATTATCCCCCTATGGTTCTGCTTTTATTGTATTATCAGGGGATTCACCTACTCAAACCCATGTGGTTAAAATGGAGAAAAACGAGCAAGTGATTACATCTCAAAATAGTGATTTCAGCGGTATCCTAACTTATCAGAATGATGAGATCATTTTTATGCCCCGGGAATCAGGCAATTACAGATTCACGCTAAATAATGGTTCAGTCGTGGAAGCAGGATCCAGTTATAAGGATATTCCTGTTGTTCTGGATAATCCCTGGGAAGTCTACTTTCCATATGGATGGGGATTTGATCCGATCCAAAAATTCGACAAACTTCAGGACTGGACTAAACATCCGGATAGCAAATTGTCGATATTCAGTGGATCTGCCACGTACAAGACCACTTTTCATATGGAGGGTATTGATCATCAGTTGACCTACAGACTGGACCTGGGACAGGTAGGAGATGCTGCAGCGGTTTACCTGAATGGTCATAAAGTCGGGGCTAGTGTATTTCCCCCATTTGTGTTTAACATAGAAGGATTACTTCGCGAGCGTGATAATTACCTGGTTATCGAGGTCGCCAATACCTGGTTGAACCAACTTATTGGTGAAAGTAACAAGCCTTATGATCAGCAAAGAACCAGAAGCAATTTAGGTTCCGGAGACCGGGAAGACGGTTCACGTCCCTGGAGTTCATACAATCCTTTACCTTCCGGTCTTATGGGACCAGTTAAGTTAAAGGTATGCGAAAGGATTAAAATAGATCTGTGAAATTAAGATTCAGATTGAGTTCAATCATTATTTACGGGCATTCCCTTTTACATTATCCGGATGTGCTACCCTGCCTTCATAAAAAGGCTCGCAATCCCGGGCAGTGATATTATCAAGAAACTTTTTTACTGGAGCCAGTAATGTTTTTATTACTTTTACTTTGCTGAATTGAGGATCCTCCCTGTGGCCATATATGTTCTGATTGATCATACTGCATCCATTTATATCAATGATCGCAACGGTAACATCCAGGCTGTCTGATTTCATATCCAGCCATCCCTTTGCTGCCATCCGGTTTTCTAGTGTGGCGAAGGCAACATCTTCAACGGATATCCTGCCATTTTCCACATTCCAGACTGATGAAACCTGACTGATGGTCGTTTTTTCACCTGACCTGGAGGCCAGGATCATGGCATAGTCGCTTCCCTTGGAAAACAGAATGCCCGCCGGACCGGCGAGTGCAACCGCTCCAAGGTCCAACAGGTTAAATTGCTGACTTCTCTGGAAATTGCTTATAAATTCATCCATATTGATCCCATGCAATGTCAGGATTTTTCCATTAACATCGATCTGTCCATTTATTTGTGACATTATAGTCCCTTTGTCTTCTCCCTTAAAATCCAGGTTTAGTTGAAGATTTACATTTCCAGTCAGAATTGGTTGACTGTAAAAGGTAGACATGAAATCTTCAATGGGAAATTCCTGAACACTGTAATCTACTTGATATTCCGGGGGATCAGCAAATGGTTGTATTACGATTTTCCCCTTCTCATCCTTACCATAGAATTGAGATTCCTGAGGTACAAGCGTATATACGCCCTGATCAACATTGAGGATCAGCTTCAATTCCTCCAATTGTAAGAGCGGGGTTTTAAGTCCTTGAGCCACCAGATTACTCTGAGCTGTAAGCGACGAAAAAACTTCCGGAGGTGATAGCTTGCTGAAATTAATATCATTTAACGAAAGCTCAAGAAACTTAATCTGACTGGTATCCTCCTTTGTTGTATAGACAAATTCCTCTGCTTCAAGAAATATGGATTTAATCTTTAATAAAGAATCTGAAGGCAATGCCATGTTGCAATGCAATTTCCCATCGATTACGGCATTCAAGATTTCAGGTATGGTGTCATTCTCTTCAAACTTAATAATCCGGGAGGGATTTATATTTTCAATATCCAGTGAAAGTTTTAAGGAATCATCATCTCCTGGAGTAATATAATATTTGAAGTCTGTATCAATTTTTCCGTCCACAATTTTTATGCTGAAATTCGAAAAATCCAGAGTGAATACAGAATCTTTATCACTCATTTTAAAATGCCCATTTTTTAACTCGGTCCAGGGTAAAAGGTCAACTACGCTTCCTTCAAGATGGCTTATATTGAAATCTAATTCCGGCACTCCAATAGAGTCCACTAATTTTTCATATGAAGATGAGAAAAAAACATCCAGGTAAACATCTTTTATAGTATATGGAAAACTTCTGGCTACATTAGGTAGAAATGTCCAGAACTCATAAAAATCATAGGTTCGGGATCGAAGCCTCAGGTCAGCTTCAACAGGAAATCCCCTGTCAATTATCAGGTTTGAAATATTTTTGACAATCCCTCTGGCAGAAAGATCACTATTGCCTGTTTCAAGATATAGATCTTGCACATAAATCGAATCCATTCCGCCTGACAAAGAACCATTTAATGTTTTTATATCCATCACATCAATAATATTCAAGGAAATACTATCGAGTTCAATGGACATATCTTCCTTTTTTAAATCAATCCATTCTTTTTCCTCCTTCAGGTATCCACCATAATCATTCCTTATTGTGATATCACCATGAATATTTACAAACGGTTTAATATCGAATATTTTATCTAAGCCATCGATACTGGTCCTGATGTCAGCCTTGTATTTCAGGCTGGGTCTTCTGAAATTCCGGACCTCCAGGGAGGCATGAATATGGCCATCAGGCATAATCCCGGTTAATGTATCAAGCCTGAACAATGCCTGTGACAAGTCTTTTTCCCTTCCGGAATTAAATAATCCACTCATATTCAGGTTTTCGACAGATTTTTCAGTGTTAGGAATGGATATAGACATATCCCTGATTCCAAAATTGACGTTAATTTCGGGCAATGAATACCTTAATGGCCCATTAATACTGCCATGAAAATATAATTCACCTTTTCTCAGGTTATCAATTCCCTCGGAGGTCAGGATCAAATTAGTAAACCGCATGGATTGATCATTGGCCTCAAATTGAATATCAACGAAACCCTGGTCATTTAACTGAACTTGACCATTCAGGTCAAAAACTGCTTTGCCAAGGCCCAAATCACTTTGATTTATCCGAAGGTTATTGGTTTTGTTATAATATGACAGATCCGCCTTCCAGGTCATGCGTTCATTCTGCAGGCTGATCTTTTCTGTCAGGATGACCTGGTTAATATCCATGTCCATATCCAGCTTTGCCTGGATGGAATCTGGCCTGATTAGCAAGTTTGCCTTTGACTTAATAATTTTTCCTCTATGCTGATAACCCGTGCCGGCCAGTACAATGTTAATATCTATATTGTTCAATGATATCATATCGATTGATAAAAGCAGGTCATCTAGGGTGAACATAGAGCCCTGGATTTGATCAATTTGCTTTTCCTCATCACTATCCACCTTAATTACCCGCTGGAAATTAAAAGTACTGTCTTCGTACCCCACCAGGTTGATGCTGCCATCCTGTATCCGGATTCCGGAAATATCAATCCGGTATCTCATTAATTCAAGGATATCAAAGGAGACAAATATCCTGGAGAAACTCAGTATGGGTTGTTGTACCGAATCCTGCCGGGCTTTTGGAACCTCGAAGTATTGCGGATTGATCAGGGT
>CAYMFU010000170.1:0-2587 GCA_964389805.1 uncultured Roseivirgaceae bacterium
TGGTTTGATTTGACCTGGATACTGTTACTATCCCTACTACCCAGTGTGGCCTTCATGGCCTATTATCATGGAAAGTCAGGGATGGATAAATGGGTCAGGAAAGAAAAGATCTTCTTGTCAGCCAATTTTGCTGTTTCTATCATCATTTTATTTTTCCTTTTTCAAGGAAAAGACCTTGGAGCCACTACCGTGGAAGTGACTGTTGAAGATGAACAAGGGAAAACAGTTCAGCGCATTGTCCCTAAAAACGAGTTTATAAAGAACATTGCTGTTTTTAATTTTGAGAATTATGGGGATCCGGGGGAAACCGGCTGGCTGTCTTCTGGAATAAACCTGGCAATTCTTGCTGATCTGGATCAGGATATGTTCTTTCAACCGAAAGGGACAGAATCCTTTTATGATGAGCTTATTGCTGCAGGGGTTGAAAGGCTGGATGATGTCGACTTCAGCCTTAAGCGACGAATAGCCCGCGATATGCGGATGGATTATATTTTATCAGGCGGTTTCGATATGGATGAATCGGGGTATCAGATCAATACCCAATTGCATGGGGTAGAAAATGGTAAACTGATCGCCGAAAATACCTTTACTGGAAGAAACATATTTAACCTGGTTGATGAGATAACCATACAGGTTAAGAAGGATCTGAAATTGCCAGATACCTATGTAGAATCAGTAGAAGATCTGCCCGTATCCAACATCCTTACTACCAACCTTAGTGCTTACAAGGATTTCATTGCAGGAATTGAAAGTGCCGGGTATAAAAATGATTTCGAGGGGAGTATTGCGCATTTTAGTAATTCCCTTGAAAAAGAACCGGATTTTATCATGTCCACCTTAAATTTAGCTGTGGTATCTATATTCACCAACCAGATGAAACAGGCGTCGGAGTATATCGAAATAGTGATGGATAAGATCTATATGCTTCCGGAAAGGGACCAGTTTATGGCGAAATCGATCTATTACCTCATTAATGAAGAACAGGAAAAAAGAATTAAAGTTCTTGAGATGTGGATTGAACTTTATCCCCAGGATGTAGATGCGCATAATTTACTGGTTCAGACATACCGGATTTCAGGGGAACTGACAAAAGCGGAAGAAACCTTAAAGAAAGTTCTTGAAATCGACGATAATCGTGGTAATTTTTATGTGGACATCGCTGCTGTCCTGATGGTACTGGGAAAACATGAGGAAGCACTGAGCTATTATAACTTATATGCCGAAAAATACCCAAATCAATCCAGGTCCTTCAGTCTGCTGGGCGATTATTATTTTGAACTGGGTAATTATGCTGAGGCAGAAAAAAACTATGAAAAGTCCATTCTTCTTGCTTCTGATAATATTCAAAGTATCGGACAATTGGCGATTATAAAGGAACGTCAGGGTGCATTTGAAGAAGCAGAACAAATCTTTAATTCAGCTTTAAAAAAAGCAAAAACAACCGGAGATAGTATGACTGTCTACAACAAAATGATGGAGTACTATCTGGTAAGGGGACAGATCAAGAATGTAATTGACCTGTGGGAACAAAACCTGACTATTGGCAGGAGGGAATATCCTCCATTTGTGATATCGATTTATCGAATTACAAGATTAGACTGGTATTTTCTTATAGATGAGCCTGATGTAGCCCTCAACATCATCAAGAATGAAGAAGCAAAATTATCAGATTCTTTCAAAAATGTTACGGCATATGGATATATGAACTATTATCTGCATGTTGGAGATGTTCCAAAGGCAGAAACAGAATTTGAAAGATTAAAAGTATATGTTTCTAAATATGGATCTTCTGGATATATTGAAAAGTATTATGAAGCAGAGATATTATCTCTTAAAGAAAGGTATGCTGAGGCACTTGAAAAGTATAAAGAATTTAAGGCAGTAAATGTCTATTTATCAAAAGATATTCTGGAAAATAAAATCGCCCAATGTTATGTAAATCTGAAAGAACCTGATGAAGCGTCAAAAGTTCTTGAAGACAGGCTTGCGCTACATCCCTATCAGGCATCGGCACACCTACTTCTATCAAAGATCCTTTTAGATGAAAATAAAAAGGACCAGGCCAGGGAACACCTGATCATAGCCAATCAGGTGTGGGAAAATGCAGATGAAGCCTTTCAAATGGCTCAAGAAGCTAAAAAACTCCTGGAAGAATTGGAAAGTTCTTGATGTTAATTTTTGCTTTGAGAATGTTCTCTAAGATGTCGAATTCTAGATTTACTGAATTAGATTATTTAGATTTGAAAATGTCAAAATTTGTTTTGCACCACCTTTAATATCTAACAAAAATTTGTTTTAAGCACTTAAAGAAAAACTTATAAACCAGGTTCTAATGAGAAATATCTTTATCGCTTGTATTACTTTATCCATTTGCTTTATTTATAATCCATTACATTCTCAAAATAAAACAGAACATGAAGAATGGCTAAAAGATGCAGGATTTGGTATGTTCATTCACTGGAGTATGGACTCCCAACTGGGGATTGTCATCAGCCATTCCACTGTCGGTGCATCTGAAGATTACACGAACCGCTATTTTAGCGAATTGCCAAAAACCTTTAACCCCACTGACTTTGATGCGGATAGA
>CAYMFU010000171.1:0-34107 GCA_964389805.1 uncultured Roseivirgaceae bacterium
TGGTTCAAATAAATATAATTTGCTCACCTTGTCAATAATCATCAATCCAAAAATTCCTTCTGCCGCTCCTATATCGACTACAATTTCATCTTTTTCAACATTAAAGTCATCGACAAGATAACGATGTGGTGAACGAGGATCCCGTTCAGATATTACTGCCCTGAAGTATTTCTTTGCATTCAACTTATTTTGCCCGTCTTTATAGTACATCCTTTTGCCTTCAAACATGACATAAAATAGATTTAGTACAGTATCGAGCTTTACATCCATACCTGCAACCTTATATTTATCTTTAAATGTATAAGGAAATATATTTACCGGGCGGTGTTTGAGATATTCTAATACTTCCCTGATCTCATCAGTGATTTTATCCAGGGGTTGTTTTCTATAATATTGCAGGATGAGTAACCTGAGGGCTTTTCTTTTTAAGAATTTCGTAAATTTTTTCTTCAATATATAATATTATTTGCCTTCGCTAAAAATAGTTATTAAATCTCCAATCACAAAGTTATCGGGATAGGCCTGGCTGTATTCTTAAATTCAATATTAATATTTCTGCATATAAAGAGGTTACAATAAGCAAGTTATGCGAATGGATAATAGTACGTTCAACCAAATTTTCGTAGTTCTATATTTTTAATCAGCTTATGTAAATTAACCCAAAATGAAAAAAATAACCCTATCACTCGCATTATTTGCCGTAATATGGATTTTTGAATCCAGTTGTTCATCAAGGATATATGTTGATTCATCAGGCAATGTTCATACCTATAAGAATAAAAGAGAGGCCGCTAGTCATTCATCCAGAACCTATTCACAAGGACATAATTACAGGGAAACCAGTAGCCAGTCAACAAGAACCTATGCTCCGGGTCAAGAGAAAAAAGAAACAGATAGCCGGTCAGCAAGAACCTATGCTCCCGGGCAGGAGAAAAAAGAAACAGATAGCCAATCAGCAAGAACCTATGCCCCTGGGCAGGAGAAAAAGACAACGAGTAATCAGTCTAATAAGCAGAATGCTTCAGGTCAAAAGAATAATGTGACCACCAACCAAACAGCGGATTCCAAAGTTTCCGGTCAGGAGAAAAAGACTACGGGCAATCAGTCTAATAACCAAAATGCTTCAAGTCAAAAGAATAAAGCAACGGAAAGTCAGACAACTGACTCCAAAGTAACCGGTCAGGAGAAAAAAGAGTCTGAAAATCAATCAGCATCACAAACATCTGCTCAAGGAAATAAGAAGAAAAAATAATAGAAATCAGTCTTTTTTAATTGAATCCTAGTATGATTTAATATACAATAGGTTTAGATCTATAAACCCAAAATTTAAATTGTACATAAAATTTAAATCAATTTATAAACTCACTGTCGAATAATTTTACAGCCAATTCAATCTGTTCCTGATTCCCAATCAAATAAACAACATCTTCGCTTTTTAGAATCTCTTTCGGCGATGGGTGCTCTATGATCTCTATCCCTCTCCTAATTGCAACCAGGGTAACGCCGGTTTTACTTCGCAATTGCAGTTCGATCATAGATTTACCGTCAGCCAGTGAATTATCTTTTATAGTTATGGGAGTAATACTGATCTTAGAGAATTCGTCAAATATGGTAGCCTGATTTGTTATATCCTTTTCACTGAAAACGCCCAGGATCATATTCCTGATATTTTTAAGAATCTGGGTAACTTTGTTCTTTGGGTAGGCACTTTTTAGGAGAATCCTGTTTAACAGATCAATGGCTATTTCCAATTTCTCCGGCAATACCTGATCCGCTCCAAGTTTGTACAATTCCTCCACATTATCTATCTGTTTAGCGCGCATCAGAATAAAGGCTCTTGTATTTATTTGTCGAACCTTCTCAATAATGGCCATCGCAGGAATGATGTCGCCAACTGATATCACTATATATTCTGCTGTATCCACATGGGCTTTTAATAGAATAGGTAGATTCACTGCATCTCCATACACGACCATATCCCCATTTTTCATTTTCTTCTGTGCAAGGGATGGATTGAAGACAATTGAAACATGTTTCATATCATTGTCTTTGGCGATATCAGACAAGATCAAGGCACTGTCATCTGTGCCTATGATAACCAGATGATCTTTCATATCCGGTATGTCAATTTCTTTTAAAGGAAATATCCCCTTTTTCATGAATTCAGGTAAGGGAAGTTTTAATATTGTATTGGCCAAAGGCAGAGACATTTTCATCATGAAAGGGGTTAAAGCCATGGTTATGACTGCAACAGCCAGAAATAATTGATAATAAAAATCCGTCAGGATGGCATAAGCAAATCCAATTTCAGCCAGAATGAACGAAAACTCACCTACCTGACTCAAGGCTACGCCTACCAGCACCGTACCCCGAAAGGTATGCCCCAGCATAAATCCTGTCCCGCCGGCAATAATGAACTTAATAACGATGACCAATAAAACACTCGATAATACCAGCTGGAGATTATCCGCCACGAATGACAGGTCAAGCAGCATGCCAATAGATACAAAAAAGAAACTGGTGAACGTATCTTTAAATGGAATAACATTTCCAAATACATTATGGCTGTATTCCGATTCTGAGATCATCAATCCGGCCAGAAAAGCTCCGAATGCCAGCGTCATACCAAGTTCAGCAGTCAGTAGCGCAATAGCCAGACAAATAAGAAAAACACTCATCATGAATAATTCCTGGTTTTTAGTCATAGCTATTAAATGCAAAATCCTTGGCAACAACCAACGGTTTCCAAAATAGACCAAACCAATAATGATCACTGCTTTTAATGCAAGCAATAAGATCTCACCTGTCAGGTTAACCTGATGATCCCCCAGCAGGTTGGTGAACAATAAAAGTGGCACAAGCAATAGATCCTGAAAAATGAGGATCCCCAGAACCGTTCGACCATAATTGGAGGTTAGTTCGGAACGCTCCTGTAAGAGTTTGAGAACCAGGGCTGAACTGCTCAAAGCAGCAAGGAAGCCTATAAAGAGACTTGTTTGCCAACTCAATCCGATAAGATATGATGATAAGTAAAACACTCCTGCTGTCAATGTAACCTGCAAAAATCCTCCTAGCAATACGATCCTTCGTATTTTTAGCAAATGTTTCAGGGAAAATTCCAGGCCTATGGTAAAAAGCAATAGGATCACCCCGATCTCAGCCATTAATTCAATTTCGTCCCTTGATTTGACTAATGAAAGCAAATGTGGACCTGCTATAATACCTGTCAGGAGATATCCGACCACGTTTGGAACTTTAGTTTTCGTGAAAACCAGGTTGACCAGGGTTGACAAGGCGAATATTATAACTATATCTTTGAGAATGGTTAATTCCATGGACGGTATTACTTACCAAATCAATCCGCTTTTTCAATTATTTTATCCAGCTAAAAATCACACTTTAATATATTCATATACGTAATTCAGGTATTTTTAATGGTGCGTAATGATTGCTTCTTAAAATTAATAAATTTACTATGTGTTAAGTCCTTGAGAGTGGAATTTTTCAAAAAAAGGGCAATGTTTTCGTACTTTATAAAGTTATTTTAGTGTGATTCTTATATTTAGTAATTTGATAGTTCACCTTGTTTCTATCCAGTTAGTGGTTTACAACAACATTAAATTCTTATCTTCACCAGGGCTTCTCCCCACATATTTTAATGACCCGCATCACCATTCGTAACGGGCATAAAATTTATAGCATGACCCATTTTTGCAAATAGAATGGCTGTACCTCTACTGTTTCCTTTCAACACAAAGTGGACTGATTTATACTAAGGATTATTAGATTGATATTTTGATATGATAGAGATCTGTTATTTAGAAACTATGAATATATTCAAGGAATATGAACTATTTAATAATAATTTTTTTTGTTATTATTTCAAATCCTTCTACTTTGAAAAAATAAACTCCTTTAAGCATATAAGTAGAAAATTGAATTTCATTTATTCCTGGTAAAATCATCCCGGATTTGATAAGTTCCCCCGAAATTTTATAAATCGTATAAGATGTTTCTTCTTTACCGCTAAAGGAAGCAGTGAACTGATTTCCAACTAATGGATTTGGATACAATAAAATATTAGGCTGAATATCGTCAAAGGTTACGCTAACAACACCATGATACTCAAATGATCCATCAAAATCTGTTGCTTTAAGCCGATAATAAGATAATCCAGGAAATGGCATTTCATCCACAAATTTATATTTCTTGATGGTTGAAGTATATTCTGTTTTTGAAAATATGATGGCATAATCAGAAAAAGTCCTGCCGTCAAACGATCTTTCAACAGTAAAAAAATCAAAGTTTATCTCAGAAACCGTTTTCCAGGTCAGCTTCACCAGATTATTATTATAAGATGCATAAAAATTCACTAGTTCAATAGGCAGCGGGACATTCCCTGTATCCGTACCTGTGAAATAGTTGATAGTGCCAATGTTTTCTCCGACAAAGGCATCTGTATCTCCATCACCTGAAACGTCTGCAAATGTTACGTTAGATGTAGTACCTACATCAACACCATTAAAGGGATTGCTAGCCCCAGTTCGCTCTGTGAATGTAGGTGAAGAAGCAGAACCTGTATTTTCAAAGTAAGCGATTGCTCCTCCGGATTCACCAGAAAACAAATCCCAGTCGCCATCACTGTCAAGGTCCACAAAGCCCGGAGATGAGTCAGTTCCTACATCTTCACCATTCAAGGGATTGTTGGTGCCGGTTCTTTCTGCAAAAGTTGGGCTCGAAGCCGATCCCGTGTTTTCGTAATACCGGAACGTGCCATCACCTTCGCCCGAAATGCAGTCCCAATCTCCATCATTATCAATATCAGCAAATTGTGGATCTGAGTCATCATTGACTCCAGATCCTGATGTAGTGAAACCATTTAGGGGATTTGAAGCGCCAGTTACCAAAGTGAAAGTAGGACTACTGGCACTTCCTGTATTCCTGTAAAAATTGAAATTTCCATCGGCTTCACCAATAAAACAATCTTTGTCGCCATCATCATCAATATCTACGAATCCAAGAGTTGATCTCGTGCCAACATCTTCGTTATTGAAAGGATTGTTTGCACCTGTTCTTTCCGTGTAGGTAGGGCTGGATGCTGTCCCAGTATTTTCGAAATAATTAATAGTCCCATCATCTTCTCCAATGAATAGGTCAAAATCCCCGTCATCATCAATATCCACCAATGATGGTTTTGAACGCGTCCCGACATCTTCCCCATCCATAGGATTATTAGCGCCGGTTTGTTCAGTAAAGCTTTGAGCAATTGAATAATTTAGGCATATAACTGTAATACTAACTGTGAACAAGTATTTATAAAAGAACATAGATTTATTGTAATGCTTGCTATAATAAAATTACAACATATATTCTGATTTACAATCCAGACTAACTTGAGCTCTAGTTTCTAAGTGTTTTAAACTCCTTTATAATTTCATATTGACTTGGAAACAATAAAGCATTAAATACAAATTATCCTAATATAAGATATCAAGTATCTAGAGAGAAAGAACTAAAAAAGTAACGGATAATTTTAGAAGGTATTGTATTTATATTCATTGTTACTTGTATGTTGCTCTGATAATTAAATAAAGGATATATCACCACACTGAACGGTTGAGATCTTATGTATTAGAATCAAAAAAATGGCTGAAATCAATACAGTTATATTCCATTCCACAGAATAAAAGAATGCATCAGACTAAATCTAGCTGGATGAGTAATCAACTTACCATAATTAGATGTAAATAAAATAATAATACTACCAAATAAAATATATTCCGCTTCATTCATTACCTTTCTTAACTGTAGGCTCTCCACAATCCCCTCCACTACAAACAAAAATCTTATTTTATAAGCTTTTCAATTAAGATGACAGCATATTGGACATTCAAGATATTCAAGCCAGCTTTAATAAGCTTTACAAACAAAATGCATCAGTAAACTTATTCTCTCATGAATTTCTCACTGGATTACATCATCAAACCGGATTTATTAACCGTTCCTTAATTGCAAGAAGATTAAAATCTGTCGGTTTTCAAAAAATATTAATAACAATCAGAAATCAATTTGATATCCTTGAATCTGCTTTCAAGCAATATATAAAAGTTGGAGGGGTTCTAAAATTTAGATCGTATTTTAACTTGAAAGGAGATAATTCCATGTATTATTTCACGATGCATCGATTCCATCTAGATTACTTTAATTATTTCCACATTATTAAGTTGTATTCAGATCTGTTCGGATTAATATTACTTTATACTATCTACCTCCACAAATTATATTTCCTCCCTTTTAAACAATGCCATTTTCCTTTTATTACAATTCTTTATCACTTCATCTCGACAGTCCTCTCCACACCAAACAAAAAACACCTGTAACACATACTGCTAGAGGTGTTTTATGATCTGCACATTTGACATTCCTCCAAATAATTATATTATTTAATAATTTGTTTCAAGGCTTCATTTACATCAGTTACGGGGAGCTTGCAAACTTTATCCTGGCATACGTAAATGGTAGTTTGTCCTTTCACCAGTTTATTTTCAAGCAAGGATAATGTTCCTTCACTTTTGCCTCCCGACAAGAATACATTAGGTAAATATTCTCTGTCAAATTTTTTGCGAATTGATTCAAAATCATTTCCTACGATAGCGACTTCATAAGGTTCCCGAATCATCCAGGCAATTATTATATCCCAATTGGCGTAGTATGCACCACCTTTTAAAGCATTTTGCTTAACATTATCGACCATTGTTTTTGACATGTCTGAATAATTTTCGTCGTAATAATACAATCCCAAAGCATATAAATTTTTAGCCATCTCAGAGTTCGAAGCTGGAATAACATTGTCGCTTACTTCCATTTTACGAGCTATTAGTGCCGGGTCGATATCAGAAGTGAAAAAAAACATTCCACTTTTTTCATCATAAAAGTGTTTAATAACATAGTCGGTTAATTGTCGAGCATGATTTAACCATTTTTCATTAAAAGTTGTCTGATATAGTGAAATATATGCTGCAATTGTAAAAGCATAGTCATCTAAAAAAGCATTGATAGAAGCCTTGCCATTTTTATACGATCTAAATAATCTATTATCTGCTGATCGCATATTTTCATTAATAAATTCCGCATTCCTCAAAGCTATATTTAAATATTTTTCATTATCAAAAATCCTGTATGCATCAACATACGCCTTCAACATGAGTGCATTCCAGGAAGTGAGAATTTTATCATCCAGTCCTGGTCGAATACGTTTTTCTCTTTCTTTCAATAATATTTGTTTCGCTTCTAGTATTTGTTTCCGTAGTTCATTTTCGGCGATTTTATATTTATTGGCTATTTTTTTATCATTGGATGTTATATATAAAATGTTATGGCCTTTTTCCCAGTTTCCGTTTTCGGTCACATTATAATAATCTAAGATCAGATCATCTTTATCCTCCAATAGAGCTTGCAATTCGTTTTTTGTCCATACATAATATTTCCCTTCTTCCCCTTCACTGTCGGCATCCAGTGATGAATAAAATCCCCCTTCTTGTGAGGTCAATTCTCTTTTAATAAACCCAAGGGTTTCATTAACGATCATCTCATATTTCGGATCCTTGGTTTTTTGATACGCCGAGGAATATAGACTTACAAGTTGTGCATTATCATACAGCATTTTTTCAAAGTGAGGCACTTTCCAATATATGTCAGTAGAATATCGTGCAAAACCACCTCCAAGCTGATCATAAATTCCGCCCTCTGCCATCTTATCCAGTGTGGTGATGACTGCCTTTAACGCATCATTGTCTTTTGTTAGAAAATTATATTGCAGCAAATACTGATAACCTAAGGGCATCGGAAATTTTGGGGCCTGCTTATGACCCCCAAATGCATAATCTATATAAATTTTCCAGTTGGAGAATATACGATTTAAGTCTTTTAATGTATATGGAGATTTTTTAGAACTGTCGAAAATCATTTCATTTGATTGAATGCCGCGTGTAAGAGATTGTGCTTGCTGCTCTGTCTTCTCAGGATTTTGTTTTACAAAATCAGATATCTGTTGGAGCATATCCAGCCATTGTGCTTTAGGAAAATAGGTGCCCCCATATATAGGCCGCCCATCAGGTAAAGTGATACAATTTAAAGGCCAGCCCCCACTGCTGGTCAACAATTGTACTGCATTCATATATATCTGGTCAATATCTGGTCTTTCTTCACGATCCACTTTAATCGACACGAAATTTTCGTTCATGAATGTTGCCACCTCTTCATCCTCAAAGCTTTCATGTTCCATTACATGGCACCAATGACAAGCCGAATAACCAATACTTACTATAATGAGTTTATTCTCCTGGCGGGCTTTTATAAGGGCTTCTTCTCCCCACGGGTACCAATTAACGGGATTATGAGCATGTTGCAAGAGATATGGACTACTTTCATGAATGAGTTGATTTGTGTATTTATGCCTCGAAGCTTCTATATTTCCGGTTTTATCTTGTGTCTGGCCGCAAGATGTTAGAGGGAGTAAGAATATCAATGAAATGTAGTATATATTTTTCATGAAGGCTCAACGATACTGAATTATATACCTTTTTTATTTATTTCATCTTTAATATGATACATTTTCACGCCAGCAATTTAATAGAGTACTGAAATTAAAACCGTTGCGTTCCATTGAATCTGGCCAATATAAATCATAATATTTGCAATTGCTAAAGACTTGGGAATCGATTATTGATATGTCTTAAAGCAGTCAGAATTATTTAATAATAATCCATCCAGGGTATAGAATTTAAATCGTACAGTAGCGGTATTTCTGTTCAAAAAAAGTGAACTGATTTATGCTAAAGCTTAAAATATAAAATATTAACTAAGTAATTATCCTGGCTAATATATAAAACTTTCTTTGGCTTATAAGCATCATTTAAACATAGACCGATTTTTAATATAAATATTGTGATGCCTGAATTTCAATATTCTATTCAAGATATTTAAAAGTGATCACTTAAATTTTTCATTAATCATATTTTTAAATAATAACAATTATGAGAACAAAACCATTGTCTATCAACATTTGTATGATTTCGATTTTCTTATTATCTCCTGGAATATTATACCCACAAGGATTTCAAATAAAGGAAGTGTCTGACAATGTGGTTATCGTATCAAATCCAGACCTGGGGGACCAGGTCGTTGTTCAATCAGAAAAGGGTCTATTGATATTCGACAGCTTTTGGTCAGTAGAAACAGCAGGACTATTTAAGGATGAAATTTCAAAAACTTTACATCGTAATGATTTTTCTTATGTGATAAATATGGTTGACAGACTTGATATGATTGGAGGAAATATTGCTTATCAGGAGGCTGTGATAGTGGGGCATGAAAATATTATAAACAAGTACGGTAATGAAGAAATAGTTATGACAGAAAGAGCAGAATTGATTAAAATGTGGAAAGAGAAAGCTGGATATTCCCGCAATCGCTTAAAAGAACTTGAAAAAGGATCAAAAGAAGCTTTTGAAGCAGAGGAATGGATGAATATATGCATCAGAAGGGCCGATGAGCTTGAGAACGACTTTTCATTGATCCTTCCGAATATATATTATAGTGACAGGATAAAATTGGATCTTGGAGATATCACAATGAATCTTCTATGGTTTGGTGAAACTGGAAACTACCGGGGCTTAACAATGGCAGTCATACCTGAGGACAAATTGGCTATACTAAACAAGGCTATTATATATCCTGTGTACCATCTTGCTCCGTATGTACATCCTGATTATGGAGATTTAGATGTTCCTCGTTGGATTGCTTTGTTGGAGGAGATACTTGAGGGAGAAAATGCAGTCACTAGTATAATTTTAAGTGATGATGATCAAGTATATTCAAAAGACGTGTGGCTTAGTCATCTGAAGTATATTAGGAAGCTATGGAAAAGTGTAAGATCTGCAGATGCTGAGGGCAGCAGTCTCCAAGAGATACAGGATCAATTATCCCTTGATAAAGACTTTGCCTTTGTTAAGGAAATGCAAGTATACAAAAATAATAGTGATCAATGGATTCGTCCCCAACATGAATTGCATGTAAAGCTTTTCTACTTGCAGGATAAAAATCTTGCCTCTGAGATCATCAAAGATGGAGGAATTGATTCATTGCATGCTTCTCTTATTAAAATAAGAAAACTTGGGAGTGATATTTATTTTGATGAGATGTTTATTAATCGAATCGGATATAATTGGATGAATATGGGTCATATATTAGAAGCTATTGAAGTTTTCAAATTAAATGTCGAAGCATTTCCACAGTCTTTCAATGTGTTCGATAGCCTTGGTGAAGCATATTTGAAGAATGGAGACACTAAGAATGCCATTAAAAACTACAAGAAATCCCTTGAACTGAATCCAGGCAATGAAAATGCAGAAAAGATGCTGAAAGAACTTAAAGAAGCATAAACCAGTTTGTAGATTTAAAACTGATTAATATGATATCAATTTCTTATAGAATTTCAAACGTATAAATACAATTATAAATGTAAAATCAAAAACACTTTCTGGTTATCTTGAGTTACAGACATGCAACATTAGATATGTTATATCGTTAAATCAGCTTATAATCAATAAGAAAAGAATAAAAGCATAAAGCCCTTAAATTGAAAAAATTGTATCCAGGAAGAATCGTTATTGGTATATTCATTACAGTACTTCTGATCAGCCACTTGAGAGTTCTGAGCCAGGATTTTTCTGAGAATCACGACTCGTATTGTGACCCGACTGTGAATGGTTTAGCTCGACCTATTGGAATATCTTTCGAATATGAAAAAATATTAAATTACAATATAACTTCTCATTCAAATGTTGACGGATATCCTGATGGTGAAGGGGCAGTAAATTCCAACCGCAGGATAAAGCTCAAATTCAAAGTACCAGTTATCAACAAAGATCATTTCAAATTTGCTATGGGTTTTCGTTACTCCCATGAAGAATTTCGTTTTGAATCTCCAAATGAATTGGATTATCTTTTTTACCAGAACCTTGAAAACAAACCTTTAAGAAGCATAGGAAGTGATTTCTACTTTATGTTACCAAGAAAAAACAATACATTTTTTGCATTGGCACTTAATCTAAGTATTAATGGAGATTATTTTCAAAAAAGTACATCCTTCTTCGATTATCTTAAGGTATCAGTCGCTCCAGTATTTGGGATAAAGAAGCATGAAAACCTTATATATGGATTCGGATTTGCCTATTCATACGTTTTTGGTGATCCAAGCATTACTCCCGTCATTACCTATATGCACACATTCAATAAGAAATGGGGTATAGAAGCAATACTGCCTTTTGAAGCAAAAGTCAGGTACAATATAAATCCCGGAAGCTTTTTATATGCAGGTGCAAAAATCAGGGGTGCCAGTTATCAAGTACATCTGGATGATGCCATACTTGATGATATCAGGATGGTGGAATTAAGGAATTCAGAAATGAAGTTATTTGTTTCTTTAAGGCAAGAGATCTCTGATTTTCTATGGTTTTCTGTAAATGCCGGATATCGATATAACATAAACTTTAACATTGCCGATTCAAATCATAATCGAAGCGCTACTAATTTTTTTGGCCGGGAATATCTACTTGAATCAAATCTTGATAATGCATTTTTCTTTAATGTTAGTTTAGATATTGTTCCTCCTAGAAAATGGTATAATAAAAAGAAATAAAAAAAATCAAAAAGCAATTCCAAGTTCAAAAATAAATAATCCATTTTGTTCTTCTTCTGAGAATGCCATGTTTAATCCAATAATTAATGAAAATTTAGATCCTATTGTTGAGTGAAATTCAAGGAACCCAATGTAATTGGAATAAAAACTATTGTTTTTGCATTGGCTTTATTTTCAAAAATCAATAAAATTAAAAATGATATAATACTAAAAAGTTGAACATAACAAGAAAAATATTTTCTTTCCATTACTTGCTCAATTAATGAAAATCATTGATGATTAAGGAAACTTTAATTAATATCAATATAATATATAAAACATTTAATATCTATCTAATTTAGATTCGATCCCCATCTAAATTGTCTAAAATTGCATTTTCCCACATTACAACCAGCTTTTCTTATAAATCTAAAATTTTAATCCTCATTTGCTCGACAAAAATTCACCGATAAGCTTCCTTTGCTTTCCATCCTGAAGATTAAAATACTTCCAAAAAGTGACCCAAAAATCATGTTTGCAGAAGATTATCCAGACAAACAAAAGCTTGCTATTTAAATTAAATATTATTTAATTAGTTAAATTTTATTTAATTACATTAATTTCTTTTAGCTATTAAATATCAGTTGTTCAAAAAATTCAGCATTGTTAATGAATGATATGTGTCTAAAAAATCACTTTAATTCCTCTAAACTTATGCTACACTTAATACCAATATGATTCTATGGACCAAATGGGGCGACGTATAAAGAAAAAAAGAGAAGATTCTGGCATTCAAGTCAAAGAATTATCCGCAAGAATTGGAGTAACTCCCAGTTTAATCTCACAAATTGAGAAAGGAAAAGCTTTCCCTTCCATCGTTACATTAAAAAAAGTTGCAGTGGCTTTGCGAACAACAGTGGGGGAGCTGATCGGAGAAAATGAAAATCTAGATCAACATCCTTTACTGAAATCTGATGAAAGAAGGTTTGTAAAAGCAAATGAAAACGGCACAATTTTATATTTATTATCGTATCACGATCCTTCTAAACAAATTGAACCCTACATCATTCGGTTCAAGAACAAATCGGATTCATGTGGGATTATGACCAGCAACTATCCGGGTCAAGAATTTTGTTTTGTTTTAAAAGGCAGCTTTAATGCTATAATTAATGAACAGCAATACTATTTAAATGAAGGTGACGGTTTTTATTTTAACTCAAATCAATCCCATGTGTTCAAAAATATCAGTAATAAAGAAGCAGAATTATTATGGATAATAACTCCTCACAATCACAACTGACAACCAATTAATCAATGACAACTAATACAACAAACGGTATGGATCAAAAAACACCAGATACAAAAGGAACATTAGAAAGCATTAAGATTCAGTCGTCTGATATTCAGATTTTAATGGATCGCCATGAATGCAGTGAAGATGCTAGAAATATTATAGAAACGGAGAGGCTACTGCCAAAAGCTTTACTATCTCGTTTACATAGTAATTATCCTCAGCATTCAGGTTTGACAGGCACTGCTAAAATCATGTTTACTTCCCCTAAAAGGCGCTATACCGGATTGGCAGGCTTTAGGGAGATCTGTAGTGTTTTAGAGAAGAAAGGAATAATGCTCGGCAATATTAAAGAACGAGAGCTTTTTATTGAAGTATATCGTTTCCTGGCCACGAAACATGTTTTGAATACCATCGATTGGAGTAATTTTCAAGAAGATACAGTATTCCAATTGGTTTTCCCTCAACCAGGGATGATAAATGCAGAGACCGTTAAGGTTTATAGTGAGGCAAAAGATGATTTGGAGAGAAAGAAAATTGTTGAGGCCTATAAAGAGAAAACCAATCCGCATGATGGGAAGCAAATACTTAACAGGCCTTCATATATTAGCAAAGATGGTGAACTAGAAGTGCTTGAAGGCAGTCAACATAAGTACCCCCAGTGTTACTTGTTATTTGATAAGACGACTCAAAGTTGTTTTGCATATTGTACCTACTGTTTCCGTCATGCTCAGGTGCGTGGTGACGAAGATATGTTCCTCCAAAAGGAAGTATATCAGGTTCATGAATATTTAAAATGCCATAAAGAAGTTACTGATGTTCTTATTACCGGTGGCGATGGTGCTTTTATGCCATATGAACGACTTCGTCAGTATCTGACTCCAATTATGGAAGATCCTGAACTTATGCATATCAGGACTATTCGTATGGCATCACGAGCACTTACATACCACCCCGAAATAGTTTTAAGCTCTAAGTATAATAAAACTTTGGATCTGTTTAAAGAATTAAGCGATAGTGGAATTCAGGTGATATGGATGGGGCATTTTTCAACTCCCAAAGAATTATTAAATATTCAAACAATTGCAGCTATTCGTCGCCTGAAAGCAAAAGGCTTATCAATTAGGAGTCAAAGCCCGGTGATGAATCATATTAGCTTGTTTTCAGATGAACATGGGAAGGTGGATATTGATCGATCTGCTCAAAACTGGATTGATCTAGGTAATATATTAATGATGTTATCAATAAGTTTTCATTCAATGTATTGCGCAAGACCTACTGGGGAACATCATTATTTTACCACTTCATTAGCAGACATGAATAAAATATTCAGCAAAATATATCGCAGCTTACCGTCGACAGGTCGCCCTTCAAGATATATCACAATGACATCTTCTGCTGGTAAAATTTCGTTATTGGGCACTGTGGATGTGAATGGGAAGAAAGCCTTCGCTTTGAAATTCAATGAAGCTAGAAACATGCAATGGTTAGACAGGGTTTATTTAGCTGAATACGATGAACAAGAAAACACCATAGAAAAATTAAAACCATTTGAAGCGGACAGTTATTTCTATGAAGAGGAGTTAGAGCGAATTGAAAAGGATCTTGAAATCAACAAGGAGGCAGAAATACAAGCTTAAATTTATTCAGATGTGAATTCTCTCGATCAAATCAATAAAATACAAGGCGAATCAAGTAAAGTGATATATGAACGTGCCTGTGATGTCATTACTGGTGGTGTTAGCCGCAATACAATATTTCGTAAGCCACATCCCTATTATGCAGCAAGTGCCAAAGGAAGTTATATAACAGACATCGATGGAACTGAGTATATTGATTTTGCAAATAATATGGGCTCATTGATACATGGGCATTCACACCCAGCCGTCGTTGATGAGGTTATTAAACAATTACAGAAGGGATCAGCATACACAATGGGTACTGAAGCAGAAGTTGCTTTCGCCGAATTGCTGATTGACCGTGCTAAGGGATTTGAAAAAATTCGTTTTGTAAATTCTGGTACCGAAGCAGTAATGGCGATGATAAAAGCCTCTAGAGCGTATACCGGGAAACCTAAAATAGCGAAAGCTGAAGGCGCATATCATGGAACCTATGATTATGCTGAAATGAGCCAGATCACAAACCCTGACAACTGGGGGAATCTTGACAAGCCAAATGCCATACCACTTGTACAGGGTACCCCACAAGGTGTTATTGACGATGTGGTGATCTTTCCGTACAACGACATTGAAAGAACATTAAACATCTTAGATCAGAGTGCAGATCAAATTGCCTGCGTACTCATTGATCCTGTTCCACATCGAATAGGACTCTTCCCTGCTAGCAACGAGTTTGTCGAAGCTATTTATGATTGGACTCGTAAAAACAATGCTTTATTAGCCTTTGATGAAGTGATATCTTTCCGTGTTAATTATGCTGGTGCACAGGCTGTCTATACGGTTAATCCTGACTTAACTTCCTTGGGGAAAATAATTGGCGGTGGATTCCCTATCGGCGCATTGACAGGAAAATCGGAGATTATGCAAGTTCTCGATCCACGCGAAAAAGTATTGCGGTATCCACATTCCGGAACCTTCTCCGCAAATCCAATTTCTACCACCGCAGGAAGAGTGGCAATGGAATTATACGATGAAGAGGCTGTTTTGTCTTTGAATGTCTTAGCCTTGAAAGCGAGACATCAGGTTGAGGAAGCTATAAGAATTGCAGATGTGCCTGTATCGATAACAGGTGCTGGCTCCATGTTTCGGATGCATTTCCAGGCTAATGCCCCAACTACATACCGGGAAGCCTATCAAACAAAGGAAATGAAGGATTTGATCAATGAACTACTGGATTATCTGTTCCTAAAAGAAGACATTTTAATGATCAATACTTGTTCCTGTATGTTGGCTACAACGCTCACACAAAAAGAAGTCGACCGCTTATCAGAAGCCTTATTAAATGGATTCAAATTAATAAAACCTAAACTTGATCAATTGATTTAATATAGATAAGAAGATTATCCTCTGCCTGTTTTACAAGATTGTCACTGTGTGGTCTGAACATACTCTCACTAAATGAAAAAACAGAGCCGCTGGATTTCCACTTGCTCCTCACGCTCACTCTGTCATTAATGTACCTGGAGCGGGACTTGAACCCACACAGCCTTAACGGCCACAGGATTTTAAGTCAATAGCTATTATTCCAATTCAATTCCAGTTTTACAGAATTTTTCGACACAAATATTTCATTTAGCATACTTCTGTTGCCTCACTTTCAGAGCAAAATACTTCCAAAAAAGTTGTGCACAATTGTGTTTCAAGCCTGAAATCGTGGGGATACTTTAAAAGGTTATATTTTATTGCACAGTAACAAAGAATGCATCAGACGCTTTCTCTCGTAGGTTATCACGGGTATTATGTCTGGGGCTGCAGGGTTTTTTTAATTGTTCTCTATTTTTTCTATCTGTTTATAGGATACAAGCTCCGCTGGAAGGGGTAGTCAATGGATTAATGACTGGCATGGTTACTTATTTTATTGTTTATCATGACCTGGAGTTGGAGCTATGAGCCAATTAATCAATTTCCGGGCCCTTGGTTTTTAATTAGCAATTATATACTATCTTTAGATAGGAATGCTGAAGGTAGTGAATGCTGGAATATACTTTTGGGTGCCGATGTTGAAAGTTTAATAAATTTTAAGAAAAGATCGGCAGCCGCTTATATTAAATCAGCCTTTAGTATTGTATGACCAACAAATGGTTCAAATTGGTCTGTTACCGTCGCATTTGAATTAATTTTTATAAATATAAAAAAATGAAAGTTGAAACACAGCAACAGAAAGCGACCGAATACAATAAGGTATTTGACGAAAAAGATTACGGAAAAAGGCAGAATAAAGCCCAGCATGTTACCGATAATTTTTATACGCTGATCACAAAGTTTTATGAGCGGGGCTGGGGAGAATCTTTCCATTTTGCCCCAAGATATAATGGCGAAGATTTCAAAGCCAGTATCGACAGGCACGAATACCTGCTTGGATCAAAATTGGGCCTATCTGAAAAAGATGAAGTACTGGATGTGGGTTGTGGCATTATGGGACCTGCCAGGAACCTGGCAAGAATTTCCGGGGCACACATCACCGGATTAACCATTAACCAGTACCAGGTCGACAGAGCCAATGAGCTAAATAAAATTTCCTCTGTAAGCCATTTACTGCAATCTATACAGGGTGACTTTATGGACATTCCTTATCCTGACAATCATTTTGACAAGATGTATGCCATCGAAGCACTTTGTCATGCACCTGATCTTGTGGGAGTTTATACACAGATTCGTAATAAGCTGAAACCCGGAGGAAAAGCCTGTTTTTATCAATGGGGAATGACCGATAAGTACGATCCGGAGAATCCCGAACATGTCAGAATAAAGGAACAGATAGAATACGGCAATAGTATTGTCAAGCTGAAGACCCTGGCAGAAATTGACCGGGCAATTGAAAAATCCGATCTGATAAAAGAAGAAACCACCGATTTACTAAAAACCAATTGTGGTAACGATATGCCCTGGTATAGCACCTTAGAAAGTGGATGGTCGCTAAAACAGATCAGACAAACTAAATGCAGCAGGATGGTCATGCGCCAGGTTTTTAAAACGCTGGAAGCATTGCACATTGTTAAAAAGGGAGTGGTCAAAACACAAAAAATCCTTCTTGTTGCTGCCGATGCACTTGTTGAAGCGGGAAAGCTGGAAATATTTACACCAATGTATCTGGTTGTGGTTAGTAAGACGAAAAACTGATACCTTCAATTGTCTTCGTTTGTAGCGAGGACACATTTATCCAAGCATTTTATTGTAGTTCCATTCTTCCCTCAGGTCCTCAGGAATATTATGCATACACAGGCTCTTTAAAACCACCTCTCCTTCATGTATTCCAATACGCAGTGCAATCCCTTCTATTTTAGCTGCTTGTTGTATCTCCCCTGCACACCTTACAGCATCAGAAGCTGTATGGAAACTGGCAAGGATACCGTCTCCCATTTCTTTTAGCCATTCACCACGATACTTTTTTATAATTGGACGCTGGACTTCACGATTTTTACGAAGTACTTTAAATGCTCGATCTTCATCACTCCCCATTAAGGCTGTGTATCCGACTATGTCCGTGAACATAATGGCAGCGAGTCTGCGATCTTCGGGCATTATTGTATGATTAACAGTCTAAAAAATCCAACTGCTTTCTACCCGATGTAATATTAAAGTTAGGTATATAATATGAAATCATTATGTAATATGCAGTGGAGATAGTTCTTTGATCTTTGAATCTTTTAAATATTAAAATTGATCAATAATTACCATCCCTGAATTACTGTACGTATCCATTTTAAGCATTTCTTGATAGAAAATTTGGTCAATTATTACTATGGAATAAATTCTTGCAACATCAAAGTATAATCCAGTCAGTATATGTACGTTTAAGTTTGCCAAATTTCTCAGTTTCCTCAAGTACCGGTTTCATTTTTTTCTCAGCAGTTTGGCCAAATTCAGTTATACTTCCATCATCATTATAATATTTATCACGAATTTCCTCAGACTCAACAACAATAATCCATCCATAAGTATTTTTATTTTCACCCCTTATACCTTTAGCTAAGTACAACCGCCATCCCGGGTAATTCTTTTCGTATTCAGGAATAAGTGTGTTAGTGTGGAAATTCTGAAATTGTCCCATAGTAACACCATGATTCAGTTCAATCGTAATTACATGAACTGCAACGAGGTTTCCCTTTTGTAATGTTTGTCCAAAGATGACACAAGCCAATGAGATAAAAGCTGCTGTGAGAATTAACTTTTTCATAATGATTTGGTTTTTAAGTAGTTGGTGCTTTTATAACAATTGAACAGAAATATTAGTTCCAAAACCTTGTAAGTTTAAGTTTGAATTTAACTGAGAAGCTCTAGGTATGTTTAGAGTGGATGCCTGGGCTGCTGTAAAAATTCCCGATTATTTAAATAACCTTCCATTAATACTTTTTCTATTGAACACTCAACCGCTAATAAAAAGACTTTTGCTTGAATATTCAGGATCGCATGTCAGGTTTATTTTTAATTTTCGCAATCCTGCTTCATCACCCGGGGTAGGAATATGAGTAAGATGTACTTCGCAATTACGCAACCATTTCAGGTTTTCTAAAGCCAATTGCGCTGCTGGATTAGATAAAGCGCTTATACCAAGGGCAATCAATGTTTCATCCACATCGAGACTAACCATTTTGCGCTTCAATATGTCTTTTTTCAAATGAGTTATCGAATCAATTATGCTTTGGGGCAAAAGGTGCATATTATCGGGGATTCCAGCCAGGTGTTTGGTAGCATTTAATATCAGACTTGATGATGCATGCATCAGTGGCGAGTTTTTGCCTGTAATAATTATCCCATCATGCAGTTCAATAGAGGCTCCACAATAAATCCCTTCCTTGCCTTTTCGACTTTTTTCAGCATTTTTTGCAGCTTTTCTGGCAGGTAATACCACTTTTCGATCTTCAACATTTGCACCAATTTTATTCATGATTTTAGCCGCATGCTCAAGTGTGCCCTTATCAACCAGACCCACTGCATATTCCACAGCACACCTGAAATATCTCCGGATAATCTCCTGATGGGATGCTTCTGTTATTATTTGGTCATTAACAATACCCGAACTTGCACGGTTTACACCCATATCAGTTGGAGATTGGTACATAGACTTGCCGCCAGTTATTTTCTCAATGATCTTTTTTAGCAAATGAAACGCTTCAATATCACGGTTATAATTCACAACCTCTTCCCCATAAGTTCTCAAATGAAATTCATCAACCTGAACTTCATCCATTAGATCAACGGTGGCAGCTTCATAAGCAATGTTTACTTTATGATCAATAGGCAGGTCCCAGATGGGAAATGTTTCAAATTTTGCATATCCGGATTTAACTCCTTTTTTATACTCATGGTAAAGATTGCATAGACAAGTGGCAAGTTTACCGCTACCTGGCCCTGGCCCTGTGACGATAACAATAGGTTTTGTGGTCCTGATGTATTCGTTTGCCCCAAATCCCTGATCACTTACAATCAGATCAATATCCGCAGGATACCCCTTTGTGGGATAATGTAGATATACCTTAACTCCCCTTAACTCAAGTTGGTTCTTAAAGGCTTTGGCAGGTGATTGATTTTTATAACGGGTAATAACCACAGCTGTTATATCTATCCCCCATTCCCTGAAATCATCAATGGTTTTTAATGCATCAACATCGTACGAAATTCCAAAATCGGCCCTGAGTTTTTTTCTTTCAATATCTCCTGCATGAATACACAAAATTACATCAATTTTGTCCTTTATCAGTTGCAAAAGCCGCATCTTAACATTCGGATTAAAACCTGGCAGGACTCGGACTGCGTGATAATCATATAAAATCTTACCTCCAAATTCCAGGTAGAGTTTATCGTTAAACCGGCTTACTCTTTCAAGAATAGCAGATGTCTGTTCCTGAAGATATTTCTCATTATCAAAGCCAATGTGATTTGATACTTCCATATTTTTCCTTTGAAATTTATTATAAAAATTACGTTCAGGACTAAGAAAAGATCATGTGTCTGGAATAGTGAAAAAAATAAATCATCAAAATGATCTTTACCCCACTAATATAAGAATAATTTTATTTTAAGCAGGATGTAAAGGTGAGCAATTGCAGCTAAGGATAAAGTGTTTTATACAAAGTATCTTAAGATTAGATAAAAGAAGCAGAATGGAAAGAATAACAAATGTATTGGTTTATTATTGGAATTGAACTATTACCCCCCAAAGCAAGAATGCATCAGACGCTTTCTCTCGTAGCTTATAAAAGGTTAGAATGTGGGTATTATATGTTTCTTGAGCCTGAAATTGTTGGGAATATAAGAAAAGCCCCGATGGGAGGCTCGATATCATAATTCAGTATTATTTTAACAAACCTGAGCTAATTTCCCAGTCTCTTATATATTTATCCTGATTAATATATTTAGATATTCCTTTACAGTAGAGGGTGATTCTTTATTGTATCGGCTTCTTTTAATTAATCCTCATTAAGATGTTCTGTTCCAAAGACTATTTGACAATAAATTTTTTAATTATTGTTTTGTCAATATATTCTATTTGAAATAAATAAAAACCTTTATCTGCAATTGGAATATGGATTTTGTTTATTCCTGGCACAATCAATCCTGAAGCAACAATTTCACCAGAATATGTGACTATCGAAAAAGACGATATTTGCTCACCGCTAAATGACACTGTAAACTGGTTTCCGGATATAGGATTTGGATACAATAAAAGGTCAACTTCCAGATCATCAAAATTAACGCTTACTACACCATGATACTCTGAAACACCATCAAAATCCGTTGCTTTAAGACGGTAAAACGATCGTCCGGGTAAAGGCATTTCATCAATATATTCATAGTCTTTTATATGAGAAGATTGTTTTGTTTTCGAATATATTGTTGCCAACTCATCGAAATTCGTGCCGTTATTAGACCTTTCAATTGTAAAAAAATCATGATTTATCTCGGAAACAGTTCGCCAGGATATATATGCAGAATTGTTATATTCTTTAGCTCTAAAATACAGCAAAACAACAGGCAGAGGAACTTCTCCAATATCCGTTCCCGTATAATAGTTTAATTGACCAGTTGATTGCCCAACAAAGCAATCGGTGTCCCCATCACCTGAAACATCCGCAAATGTTATGTTGGCTACAGCAGCCACACTAAAACCATCCATAGGATTATCGGTTCCGGTTTGTTCTGTGAATGAAGGTGATGAGGAACTACCAGTATTCTCAAAGTAATAGATACTCCCATCCAGGGCTCCTGCGAACAAATCCCAGTCGCCATCGTTGTCCACATCTACAAAGTCTGGTGAAGATGCCAGACCTACGTCCTCTCCGTTCATTGGATTTGAAGCACCTGTTCGTTCTGTAAAGGTGGCACTGGAGGCCGTACCGGTATTTTCATAGTACCTGAAGGTTCCATCCCCTTCTCCTGAAATGCAATCCCAATCTCCATCACCATCAAGATCAACAAATTTTGGATCGGAGCTTTCATTATTGCCGGGACCCGATGTGGTAAATCCATTAAGTGGATTTGAAGCACCGGTTCGTTCTGTAAAGGTGGCACTGGAGGCCGTACCGGTATTTTCATAAAAATTGAATATTCCGGTTTCTTCGCCTATAAAGCAATCTTTATCACCATCATTGTCAATATCTACAAATCCCACTGTTGATCGATCACCGACATCCACTCCATCAAATGGGTTGTCGGATCCGGTTCTTTCTGTATAGATAGGATTTGTGGCTGATCCGGTATTTTCAAAATAGTATATAGTACCATCCTCTGCGCCAATAAACAGGTCTACATCTCCATCGTAATCTATATCAAATAATGTAGGCTTTGATCTGAAGCCAACATCCTCACCATCCATAGGATTATTTGCACCTGTTTGTTCAGTAAATGATTGAGCGATAGTAAGATTCACGCAAATAACCATACCGCATAGAGTGGTTAAACATCTGAACATGAACATGATTGTATTTATACTTGGTTGGTTGAAAATACAAATAAAAATGGAAAATTCAATCCTGCTACAGATTATATATAATTCAAGTTAGATGTAATTCTTTTTTTCTATAGCGTCTCAACGCATATTAACGGATCAATAAATGATAAGAAATGAAATAAATTGGTAAATTCAGAAGATTAATTTTATATCAAGTAACTAATAGATTTGAATCTTTAGATAATAGTTATTGAATTGTTACTCTCCCAAATGAGGCGGCATTATAACAGTGTTTCTAATTTACTGAGATCCAATTGATTATCCGAGAATATTTGGTTCGAACCTCAAACATACAAATGTTTCACCCTGAAACAGAAATGGATTTTAAATAAAGATTACAAATTTATAAAATGCTAGGTCATTGCTGTGCATTTTAAAACAAATCATATTAAAGTTCATAGTCGCTCTTTTGTAAGCTGTGGTTAGTCAGCATTTCCTAAATACTTTAAAATGGTATAATCTATTATAAAGTAAAAAAGAATGCATCAGACGCTTTCTTATGTAGGTCGTCAAGGATATAAACTGGTAATTATCTTGAAGTAGAAAATGAAGTGATATAATCAATGAAATGGACATTTTCATGTTTAATATATAGACATCAAATCTCTTTAATCTTTCACAACTAAATGTCTTTAAACATATTTTTAAAATCGCTAGAAAGTCTTTAACTTACCTATTAATACAACCATATAAAATATCATGAAAAAGATAACCGTCATACTCATTTTTTCTGTTTTAGTAGGATGCAATTCAAAAGTTACCAAAGAGGAAAAAAGAGAAATTCAATCCCACTCCATTGAACAATTCTACGAAAATGAAAATGTTTTTGCAGGAGGATTCTCCCCGGATGAGAGGAAGATCATCGCTACCAGTAATAAAACAGGCATTTATAATGTCTTTGCACTACCAACTGATGGTTCCGATCCGTTACAACTGACTAACTCTGCTGTGGAATCGAGATTTGCCATTTCCTATTTCCCAAAAGATGAGAGAATATTGTATTCAAGCGATAGTGGAGGAAATGAGATCAATCATATCTATTTGAGGAATGAAGATGGCAGTACTGTGGATCTTACTCCCTGGTCCGGTGTAAAATCTGAATTTGTAGGATGGGCTCGTGATGAGAAAAGCTTCTATTTTATTTCAAATAAAAGGGATCCCAAATTTTTTGATTTATATGAAATGAGAATCGAAGATTTTTCTTTCGAAATGATGTATAAAAACGAAGAGGGTCTTGATGTAGGCGAGATTTCTGATAATAAACGTTATTTAGCCTTGATTAAGAGTATTACAACTAATGATTCAGAGATGTATTTATATGACAGGGATAATGGTGAAATGAAGCATATTTCTGAACATGAAGGGGAAGCCAATTATAGCCCGCAGTATTTCGACAGAAATAATAATTATTTGTTCTATACAACTGATGAAGGAAATGAGTATAGTTATCTAATGCGTTTTAATTTATCATCAGGAGATAAAGAAAAGGTATATGAAACAGATTGGGATATTTGGTATGCTTATGAATCATGGAATGCAAAATACAGAATAATGGGGATCAATGAGGATGCAAAGACACAAATTAGAATTAGTAATATGGAGGATGGAACTGATGTTGAGTTTCCGGAATTTGAGGGGGGTAGTGTTTCATCTGTAAGTATATCAAAGAGCGAAAATCTGATGCGATTTACTTTGAGTAGCTCCAAAGTTCCGTCGAATATTTATGTATACAGTTTTGAGACGGATGAATATTTGCAATTAACAAATACCTTAAATCCTGAAATAAATCCTGATGACTTGGTCAACGGATCAGTTATAAGATATTCATCATATGATGGACTGGAAATACCTGCTATATATTATCAACCGCATCAAGCTTCCATTGAAAACAATGTGCCTGCGTTGGTTTGGGTACATGGAGGGCCCGGCGGACAATCCCGATTGTCTTATTTCGCTTTTATACAATATTTGGTAAATCATGGATATGCTATTCTTGCTGTTAATAATAGAGGGAGTTCCGGGTATGGAAAAACTTTCTATAAGATGGATGATCAGAAACATGGTGATGTAGACCTAAAAGACTGCGTAGCGTCGAAGAAATTTCTTGAAAGTACCGATGTCATAGATATGAATAAAGTGGGGATCATTGGAGGATCCTATGGCGGATATATGGTAATGGCTGCCTTGGCTTTTGAACCGGAAGCATTTGATGTTGGCGTGAATATCTTTGGTGTGACTAACTGGATTAGGACGCTTCGATCCACACCAGATTGGTGGGAATCTTTTAGAGAAGCTCTATTCAAAGAGTTAGGTGATCCATATTCAGAAGATTCTGTCAGATTATACGAAATCTCTCCACTTTTCCATACTGAAAATGTTACTAAACCTTTAATGGTACTTCAGGGAGCTAATGATCCCCGCGTATTACAGGTAGAATCCGATGAAATTGTAGAGGGTGTGAGAGCAAATGGGGTTCCAGTTGAATATGTTTTATTCCCTGATGAAGGTCATGGATTTGTTAAAAAGGAAAATGAAATTGAAGGATATGGAAGGGTTCTGGAATTCTTAGATAAATACCTTAAGGCGAAACCGTCAGGATCAAATGAATAACGACATTTCCGTTTTGATATATTTATAACAGACTTATCCACTAACGGCAAAAAACAAGTCTTACAAAAGTTCATTCCATTCGATTTATTAATCGTTTAGAATGTGGTTATTACATGCTTTTTAAGCCCGAGATAGTTGGGATATTTTAAAAGCCTATATTCTATTACACTTTAAAAAAGAATGCATCAGACGCTTTCACTCGTAGGTAATCAAGGTATAAGGCAGAGGTGGTGGGGGTTTTTGAGCTGACTCTATAATGATTAATTTTCTTTCAACACCAATTGTTCAATTATTCCACCGTCAAACCATATTTGTTCATTTTCAGTTTGTGGGAAAAGCAATACTGAAGACCACATTACATTTTGATTAAAATTAAATATTATAGTTACAAATGTGGAAGATCCTTCCTCTAAAAAATTAACTATATACATTTTATGACCTATCTTTCTCGATCTGTATTTTTCTTGTTGTTCACTACCTTTCCATGGCCCTTCTATCCATTTCCATTTGGCAATTCCATCAATAAACTCAACATGAACAGCAGTTCCAGTTTGATAAAAATAATTCATGGATGTGCCATCCAATAAATGTTCATCCTGTAAATGAGCATCTTGTTCTTCCTGTGCTGTGGAATAACATATTAAAGTCAAAGATGCGAACATAAATATTACAATCTTTTTCATGTAACTTTTCAGATTTGGTTATTACACATATAACATTTATGAGGTTTGTTAAGTTCCAAGTTATAGCACAGTATAAAAGACTGCATCAGACGCCTTCTCTCGTAGCTTATCAAGGTTTTTAAGCCTGAGGGTGGGGGTGGTAGCTTGATTGGGCTATATAACTGAGATTATGTGAGGATTTATTTTCCTAATTTCAAGATTCTAAATGCTCCTTGGATAACCAGTATAAATACAATTGTTCCAATAATTAAATCTGGTTTATTTGAATTAAGCCAATTAACTAATAATCCTGCCAGAATTACACCGAGGTTAATTATAACATCATTTGATGTAAAAATCATGCTTGCCTTCATATGTGCCTCTTTACTTTTGGACTTTTGCAATAAATATAGGCATATGGCATTCGCAATTAGTGCAAGAATTGAAACAATAATCATAGTTGAAAAATCGGGAAACTTTTCGGCCCAAAAAAACCTTCGCATTACTTCAAAAAATCCAATTACTGCTAAGCTGATTTGAAAATACCCTGCAAGTTTGGCTATTTTCTTTTTTAAAGTTAATGTGCCACCAACTGCTAAAAGACTTAAACCATAAACAAATGAATCCGCCAACATATCAAGACTGTCAGCTACAAGCCCCATGGATTTTGATATAAAACCCGTTGATATTTCGATAAGAAAAAAAATGAAATTAATTGAAAGGATAGCCCAAAGGATTTTTCTTTGTTTTGTATCTTTCTCAAAACCTATTTTACGTGTCTCTTCTGTGGATATTTTTTCTCCACCTAAATTCAGATCAACTATAGATTCTTCAATTTTGTTGATATGTCCAATATGATAAATTGTTAATGTTCGATTTGGAATATCAAAGTCAAGATTTTCAATGTCAGGAATATCCTCTAATTTCATTCGAATCAGATTTTCCTCCGATGGACAGTCCATTTTAGAAATTCTGAAAATTGATTTTTCCATGTACCCTAAGGGTAATTAATTTGTATTATCGACCAAATCAAATATAGCGTTATATAAAATCATTTATATAACCTAAATAAAGAATAAGAATGCATCAGAGGCTTTCTTTGGCTGGTTGTCGGGCTAAAAATTGCTTTCGTTTTTCTTTTCTTTACGTTTAGCAGCTTTTGCAGCTCTTTTTTCTTTCAGGTTTTTAGTTGGTGCTTTTTTATTGTTTTTCCCTTTTATATTTTTCTCTTTCGACATGACTTTAGTTTTTAGAATTATTAAATATAATTTGTAGTCTTTAAGAAACCAGTTATTATTTTTACTTTAGTTTTCAATGAGATTAGTGTTTAATTTTTAAAAACTACTCACAATTAGTCTCTAAATCTCAACCCAGTGTATACTTAGATACGATTATTATAATTAACCAGCCCGCTGTTCACTGGAATTGTCGCAAACTTCCTATTTTATCCGAGGTAGGTTCTCAAAACTTTACTTCGGGAACTATGTCGGAGCCTTCGGGTAGCTTTCTCTTTTATCTGGCGAACCCGCTCCCGGGTAAGGCTAAATTTCTCACCAATCTCCTCTAAAGTCATCGAATGTTCTCCATTTAGTCCGAAATAAAATGCAATCACATTCGATTCCCTCTGAGTGAGTTTTGAAAGGGCCCGCTTGACTTCCTTTCGAAGGGAATCCACTATCAATCCTGTGTCGGGTGTTTCATGATCATTTTCCAGCACATCAAGTAGATTATTTTCTTCTCCAGACGCAAAAGGTGCATCAACTGATACCTGTCGTCCTGAAATTCCCATATTGCGAACCACTTCATTAGTTGTTATATTTAGTACTTCCGCCAATTCTTCAGGTGAAGGTTCTCTCTCATACTTTTGCTCCAATTCAGCAAATATTTTTGAAATCTTATTTAAGGAACCCACTCTATTTAAAGGTAAACGTACAATTCTGGATTGTTCTGCTATTGCCTGCATGATGGATTGGCGGATCCACCAAACGGCATAGGAGATAAACTTAAAACCCCTTGTCTCATCAAATCTCTGTGCAGCCTTTATCAATCCGAGGTTACCTTCATTAATGAGATCACCTAGCGAAAAGTTCTTATGCTGGAATTGTTTGGCAACCGAGACGACAAACCGAAGATTAGCCTTAGTCAATTTCTCAAGTGCCATCTGGTCACCTTCCCTAATTCTCTGCGCCAGTTTCACTTCCTCATCGGCTGTTATCAAATCAATCTTACTAATATCCTGTAAATATTTATCAAGGGATTGACTTTCACGATTCGTGATTAGTTTTACAATTTTTAATTGTTTCATGAAAGCATGGTTTTAATATAAAGAGTGTCTTAAAAATCCAATTGATCTGTACTCGATGCAATATTAAAGATACCTAATTTAAAGTGAAATATTCTATAAAGATTAGAATTATAGGTAAACTGCAAAGAATGCGGTTATTACATATACTTTAAGACAGAGACTATTGGTATAATAATGAAAATCAAAACTTTGCTTCTAACTTATCCTATGAGTGATGGGTAAGTTTGCCATTTTCTTCTGAAAATCAATTAATTATAAAGCGGCCCGTTTGAACGGTAGCGTTATCACGTATTTTCAAAATATACAGTCCTTTTCGAAGCAAATTTCTTTCAATTGGGATATCAAACTGGTTATTTGGCATTTTACAATAATCCCGGTAATATACCTTCCCGTTACCATCCAGGATCGAGATTTCTACATCTCTACTATGAATTGGCCCATTTACATTGATGTATAAGATATCTCCTTTGACCGGATTGGGGAATATCATCACATGTGGTTCATTATATGTAGATTTTTCAAATGGATCATATTCAATTGCTATCAATTTTGAATAGTCCTTGCTCCCATTTATATCCGTTTGTTTTATTCTATAATACGACAATCCAATGGTAGGTCTCTCATCAAAGAATTCATACGAAACAGTAGTCGCTGAATTTCCAGCTCCTTGTATCGTTCCTAAAGACATAAACTCAATTCCATTTTCTGATCTTTCAATGGTAAAATAATCATTGTTTATTTCGAAAACAGTTTCCCATATAAGATGCACATTATTATTTACTTGATTCGCTGTAAATGACAGCCAGGTTACAGGTAGAGGATTTACACCTGACACACTGCCAAATGTAGCATGAGTATAGGTGGTATACGTGCCTGTTATACAACCCATTCCCCCAATCCCAACTGTTGATCCCGTACAGATTGAAAATCCTTTAGATTCCCAAAGACTCGTAGAGTTATTATAATGGACCGCCATAAGATCACTTCCGGTCAGGATTAAAATATCACTTCGTATAGCATCTTTCCAATAAAGGGTAACATCTGAGGATGTAGCACTCCCAGAATGGGATATATCCCAATATTCAATCAAACTAACATTATTTATTCCTGAGGCCGGCAAATTGTTGGGAAATGGTGCCGGAGAATCATAATACTCAGTAGTATATTCATCTGTTATGACTCCACCTGTGATTGATGTTATTTCTATTGGAGCCCAAATTGCGCCATCACCTGTTGGAAAAAGAAAATCTGAATTGCCCACTTTCTTTATTGGACCATCAACAAAAGAACTTGCATTACCATCATTTGAACTACCCCCATTGACAATAGTTAACAAATTAGTGTTGTCGGTGAAAAGTATCCCATCTGTCATAGATAGGGCCTGGTTAACTTCAATTGGTTCATCTAGAGTGACACCTGTTGATGAAGAATTATTAATTGTAAGGCTTTCAAAATGGGTTGTCTGGGTCCCTCCTAGTGCCTGGGCACTGGATCCAGTAAAATGAACGATTCCTGTAGTATTTAAATCAATAAATACTTCCCCGGTAACAGTATTATTGTTCCAATCTCCATCAATATAAATACTACCTTCGTTATCGATACTGCCATCTGTAACATTAGTCTGATTGGTAAATCCCATATCATCAAGATATATGCTGGATCCAGATGTGATGTATAGTGTGGAACCATCATTATACGTAGTCTGACCAAAGGCTATTACCATTTGGCCAATTATTAAAAAAATTATACTAACAACTTTATTCAAAATATTATTTTTCACCTACCAACGTTAACCATCTCGAATCGATAGCACTGTAAATAAGTAAGCCCGTTGAGTACTTTTTGATTTGTATGTCACCACCTTCTGAGGTCAAGATACGATTTGCTGCGGCTGAGGTAGTTTGTTCGTTCTTAAACTTCAAACTATGCTCTGTGTCATTATTCAGGATCAACAACCTGCCGTCCGCACCGCCTGTAATTCCATATATTTCATAATTACCTGTCGGACCGGTAATTTTTATCAAAGAATAATCTGCATTTAAGGCAAGGTCATCAAATTTATTGGTACCACCATTATCTCCTATATCTTGCGTTACCATTCTGAAGGCCATGTCTCCATTTAAATCCATTTTGGTATTGGGGGAGGTTACACCTATACCGACGTCTCCTTCCACTAACATTCCATTTGTGGGAGCGGCATTTGTGCCAGAATAGGTTGAACCGATTGTTACATTTCCATTTACATCTAGTGAACTTACCGGTGTTGGTTGATCAATGCCTAGATCTAATGGTATCATTTTGGAAGAGGCTGCAATCATTATAAGTAGCCCATTTAAACAAATTAAAACAATGTTTAATTGCTTGAGATTAATTTTGGTCATGATGATATAATATTATTACTTATAGCTAAAAATGCACTTGGTTGACTATTTTTTGGATATAATCGAGTTTGAACAAGTATAAGAATTTTTAATGGATTTTAAAAAGGTAAATATTAAATTATTATAACCTATTAAAAAATATTGAATGAAATTGCAGATGAAATTACCATATCTCATTTGCACTTATCCCAATATGATATACTTTGGATGTAGATTAAGTTTACATAAATGAAATCTTAGTCTTTTGATTATAGCAGTAAATTTCTAAGTCAATACTTAGAATCTTATAAAATAAGAATTTGGCAAACTCAATTGAATCATTGTAATATGTGATGTCGTTACTTACTATAGTTTAACATGGAATTATATAGCCTGTAAAAGTTGAAGGTAAAATTATTGCCAACTTTCCTGCAATTTTTAGTCTAGGAATTGCTCCTATGCTCACTGTAAGATTGCCTTCTGTATTAATTAAAAAGATTAATCATCAAAGAAGACGTATCCTAATCGTAGTTTAGAGGTAATTTAAATTGAATGATTAATAAAAGAGTTTTGAATAAAGTTTTTAACAAGTAATACAAAAGAAAATCCCACAATCCCCTCCACTAAAAACAAAAAATCCCTGCAACATGCACTGCTACAGGGATTTGGATTTAGTTATTCGAAATTCTTATATCTTAGCTGCAATCCATAGTAAAGTAATAATTTGGACTTCCTGAAAAATAAATCTCATACATAAGAAGATCAGGTGGAAAAGGGATTGTCCAAACACAGACTTTAGTCAATGACGGCATGTCACTAAAATATATATTGCGCAGTTTAGTATTATTCCTCAAATCTAAACGAGTTAATTGGTTTGATCCACAGATCAATACTGCTAATTCCAAATTATTGGATACATCTAGAGATGTTAATTGATTATTAGCGCAATTTAACTTGATCAGAATTGTATTTTTTGAAAGATCCAACAAGGTTAGATAATTTGAATTACATGAAAATACCTCAAGGCTAACATTATTTGACACATCCAAACCTCTTAGTTCATTAACATTGCAGGCTAAGTATTCTAAAAGCAGATTACTTGATATATCCAAACTTGTCAATTGATTTTCCTGACACCATAGCCACTCTAAATCCAAATTATTTGAAATATCCAAAGAGGTTAAATGATTATTCCCACAGTACAATCTCTTAAGATTCTTACAGTTTGTAACATTCAAGTTTGTTAATTGATTATCAGTACATATCAACATAGTTAATGTGGCATTCTCCGAAAGATTCAATGTGGTGAGTTGGTTTTCCCAACAGTAAAGCGTATCTAGATTGATGAAATATTCGATTCCTGATAGATCAGAAATATTTTTGCCATTTAACTCGAGAGATGATATAACTTCGGCCTCTGATGGACTAATTTTTCCATCTCTGTTAGCATCAACACCTAAATCAATCAAAGCATTTAAAAAATTATCATCAGGGATATTGATATTTGGATCCGGATCATTGTTATTACATTGACATAAAAAAGCCAAAATTGCTACATGCAAAACAACTGTTTGAATGACTTTCATAACGGTTTGGATCATTTGGCTATATCCAATTTAAAAAATAATCCATTGAAAATCAATCAATAACATGTTAAGCACAAAAACAAAAGCATATGTCAAAAAATGCTTCCCCAGAAAACCCCCAAAAATACTTAACCTTTACTCTAAATCAATCCGTACCTTGCTGAGGCGCTAAAATTTCATAATTTAAAGAATGATAATTAGTGAACTATTTCGATTCAATCTATGTTGTTGATTTTAGAAGCCTATTCATCCATAAACTAAATTTAAATCATATGAAAACCACCAACTCTACTACCTTAATGGTTTTTGCACTTGTTATTTTCAACCTTCATTGGGTTATTGCACAAGATCAAAATTGGCCACAGTTTCGTGGGATAAATTGTGCCGGACTCGCAGCTGAAGGTCAGAATCCTCCGATAAGCTTTGGCCCGGACAAAAATATTCTCTGGAAAGCCAGCCTTCCAGAAGGTCACTCTTCTCCCTGCATCTGGGGGGATTTTATTTTTCTAACAGGTATTGAAAAGGAAGGAAAGCAATTGAAATTAATTTGTATTGACAGGAATGATGGGACTATCCGATGGGAAAAGGATATTGCAGTTGTGGAACTTGAAAAAACCCATTATGTCAGTAGTCCAGCATCAGCAACCCCATCTACAGACGGGGAAAGGATTTATTTTTACTTCGGTTCTTATGGTCTTCTTTGCTATGATTTTAATGGGGAATTACAATGGGAACTTCCTATACCTGTCCCAGGATCACGTCATGGAATGGGAACATCACCAATTGTTGCAGGTGATCTGGTGATCCTTAATTGTTTTGGGGATGAGAATGATCCACGACTCCTGGCCATCAATAAACATGATGGAAGTAAGGTTTGGAAACATTCTTTACCGAAACTGGAAGGTAGAGATAGTTATTCTACACCAGTTATTTATAAGGACGAAGTAATCATCTATGCGAGTGATGAGGTAGCAGGTTATAATATAAAAAATGGTGATCGTATATGGAATTTTGTGATTGATGTTATTGATGCAGCTAGCACACCGGTCTTAGGAAATGATATCCTGTATACAATTAGCTATAGTGCAATGGGAAATCCTGATATGATTGCTCAATTTCCTGATTTTATGGAGTTCGCAGCTAAATATGATAAGAATGGGGATTTAATGATTGAGAAAAAAGAGATAGAAAATTTTCAGTTTCTTATATATCCAGAAATGCCAGAGATACCTGGATATAATGTACCCTTGATGTATGTCATGGGATGGTGGGATAAGAATGAAGATAATTTTATCGACAGTACAGAATGGAATGCTAAGATTAAAGAGTGGGAATCCCTCTATGATAAGCAGGGACTAAAAGCAATCAAACTCGGGGGGATAGGGCATATTGGTTTAAATTATATTTTATGGGGTCATACTGAAGATGTTCCCTTCATATCCTCACCTCTTTTATTTAATAATCATGTTTACATGATTAGAAATGGGGGCATCATTTCTTGTTTTCATGCAGAAAGTGGTGAATTATTGTATCGGGAAGGATTGGGCACATCCGGAGCATATTTTTCCTCGCCCATAGCCGCCAATGGAAGGATCTACGTTGCCTCCCGCAATGGAATCGTAACTGTTATTGAAGAAGGAGACGAACTGAATAAACTTGCACAGATCGACCTAGATGATATAATTATGGCTACGCCAGCAGTGGTTGACAATAAGCTCTATATACGCACAGCCGGATTCCTTTATGCTTTTGGGGAATAATGCATAATAATTAGCGTATAATACTTCGGACTTAGGTTGACACTTTCTTAGATTAGATTTATACTAAAAAAGTGTATTATGACGGTTAAAGAGAAAAGAGACATCAAACGAAAGCTAAATGTCATTAATTATGCGAAGAAAACAGGTAATGTAAATAAAGCATGTAGGCATTATGGTGTATCAAAAACTATCTATTATGAATGGATAAAGAAATATAAGAAAC
>CAYMFU010000172.1:0-8946 GCA_964389805.1 uncultured Roseivirgaceae bacterium
CGAGATAATTGGACTCCTCGACTTACTAGCTATAGAAGAATTGTATTAAGGTGCACGGATTAAATATACTGTTCTATTATTTCCAGGAGGTATTGATTTAAATTCTGAGTATGCCATCAAATTCAATATAATGGATAACTAGTATCTAACAAAATAACTATTTGTTATATATTTGTCAGGGATAAATATCAAGCATTGAGGATGAAGAAGGGGATAATAATTTTTATTTTTTTATTTAGTATATTTTTTTTCAGAGTATCATACGGCCAGGTAAATCTGACCTCAAGCAATCTTCCCATCGTTTTAATCGATACACATGGTCAGCAGATCCCTAATGAACCGAAGATCCCGGCAAGCATGCGCATTGTGGACAATGGACCAGGCATCAGGAATGAAATTACCGGACCTTTCAATGATTACGATGGCAATATTGGCATTGAGATTAGAGGATCTTCCTCCACTATGTTTGATAAGAAATCTTACGGCCTGGAAATATGGGATGAAAACCTGAACGATACAATAGCATCAATTTTAGGCATGCCGGAAGAAGAAGATTGGGTATTGCATGGACCGTATAGTGATAAAAGCCTGATAAGGAATGTATTAACTTTTAAATTAGGCACGGACCTTGACCGATACGCTTCAAGGACACGGCATGTGGAATTGGTATTAAATAATGATTATAGAGGGGTGTATGTGTTTATGGAAAAGATCAAACGAGATAAAAATCGTGTAGATATTGCAGATCTCAGCCCTGAGGAGAATACTGGAGATGATCTATCCGGTGGATATATAATTAAACTCGATAAATTTGATGGAAGTAATACCGGGGGGGGGTGGGCTTCTCCATACCGGCCCCCAGGATATTCAAAGCCTGACCAGCAGATATATTTCCAGTTTGATTACCCAAAATCCAAAAACATTACCCCAAACCAGAAAAAATATATTGAAGATTATGTAACTGCCTTTGAAGATGCCCTTCAGAAAATGCCTTCGAATGATCTTGTGAATGGATACAAATCCTTCATCGACTTAGAATCTTTCGTGGATTTTGCAATTATAAACGAACTCAGTAGAAATGTTGATGGCTATCGTTTAAGTACATTTCTGCATAAGGATAAAGATAGCAAAGACGGAAAGTTGTATATCGGGCCAATTTGGGATTTTAACCTGGCATTTGGTAATGCCGATTATTATAATGGATCGGATACTGAAGGATGGGGTTGGAATTTTAATTTTAATCCGGATACTAATGATGACTTCTGGTTGATCCCCTTCTGGTGGCAAAGATTCCAAACTGATCCTGAATACTTAGATCTGCTTAAAAACAGGTGGCAGGCATTGAGATCAGGACCTTATGGAACAGAAGCCATACTTTCTTTTATAGATTCTACAGCCAATGTGCTTGATGAAGCTCAGATCAGGAATTTCCAAAGATTTCCTGTTCTCAGCCAGTATGTCTGGCCTAATGCTTATGTGGGAGGTTCATATTCGAATGAAATTGAATACCTAAAAGACTGGATTGTGGCAAGGCTAAACTGGCTGGATCAGGCTATTGATAATACCGTAACAGGTCTGCCTGAAAACCATTCGAATGCAAATTCTATTAAAATTGCACCGAATCCCTTTGCAAATGAATTATCTATCCTCTTACCCGGCAACTTGTCAAATCCAGAGATCATAATTCATAATATTCTTGGTGAAAAAATGATAGAAATACGTCCAGGTCCATTATCACAATCCGAAAGGATATTCTGGAATGCCGTGGATCGATCAGGAAACAAACTTTTCCCCGGTGTTTATATTCTTGTTTTAAAGGAAGATGGACGTATCATTACAAGTGAAAAAATTATAAAATATTAGCTATATTGCTATTAATATTAGTGAATATGCTAATATATTTAAATTTTCAGACCATTTTTATTAACTCTTCAACATATAATTAATTATGTCAATAGAAGATATATGCACACACTTTAAGTTACCTTATAAACACTTCGAACTATCTGTATTAGGCGAAGGACTTATCAACGACACGTATTTGATTTCATCTGTTAACTCTTCAAACGAGAATAAATTTGTTTTACAAAAAATAAATAAGATTGTTTTTACTGAGCCTGAAAAGTTAATGAGCAACCTTATAAAGATCAATCTGCATCTTGCGAAAAAAGGTTCAAATCATCTTCAGCTGATCGAATCAAAAGATGACCGATTATATTTTGTTGATGAAAATACCGATTATTGGAGAATCACCAAATACCTTGAAAATACCAGGACATTATTCACTGTTGATAAACCTGAAATAGCCTACGAGGCAGCCAAATCATACGGTAAATTTTTAAATGATATACATGATCTGAGCATTGCTGATATATATGAAACTATACCCGGATTTCATAGCTATTCAAACCGGATTACACAATTCAACAGATCAATTGAGACTGATAAACTTGATAGACTAAGACATTGTCAGAAGGAAAAGGATCTGATTTTTGATAAACAAAAATACATTGATACTTTTTATGAATTAAATCTTCCTATCCGTGTCATACACAGCGACACCAAATTAACTAATATTCTATTCGACGCAGAATCCTACCGGGGTAGACTTGTTATTGATCTGGATATTTCTATGCCGGGATCTGTTCTATATGATTATGGGGATATGATTAGGTCATTTACCAATACACTTCAAGAGGATGATCCGAATTTAGATGAGGTGGATGTAAAATTGGACATATTTGAACAACTGACCAGGGGATTCTTAGAATCAACCAAAAGCTTCATTAGTGATAAGGAAGCTGAAAATTTGATTCTGGGAGCTAAATTGGTAATTTTAATTCAGGCTATCAGAAATTTAACTGATTATCTGCTTGGCGATGTTTATTACAAGACAAACTATGAAGACCATAATCTTCACAGGGCACAAAATCAGTTGAAACTATTGCAGATGTTGGAATACCACGATAAAGCTCTTCAGGAAATGGTGACCAGGTACAGTTGATTTATCCACATAATTGAACTATCCATATAATTACTTATATTTAGTTTGTTGATCATATCGGATAATAGATGAATGTAAAAGACAGATTTTTATGTGCATTGAGAGGAGACAAACCTGATCGGTTGCCTGTTACTACGCATCACATAATGCCTTATTTCCTGAAAAAGTATTACAACAACAAAACCTATCAGGAATTTTTTCTGGACATGGACATCGATCCTATTGAGTGGATCATTGATTATAGCCCGGATAAATCAAATGGGGAGTTTTATGACCCTATACATACGGAAATTGGATTTCTGGATGCGAGAAGGGTCTGTAATGACAGCTGGCGGTTTGACGAAGAAATAATCAAATCTGATGAAAGCGGAATTACAAAAAGATTTAAGATCATCACGCCGGATAAAACTTTGTCAATGGTATTAAAGGTTGATATCCAATCAACCTGGGTATTGGAACATTTGATCAAGGATAAAAAGGACATTGACATCATATCAAAACATATGGTGAAACCAAAATGTAATGTTAAAACTATTAACCGGAAGGCTAAGGAAGTCAATAGTTCAGCATTACTGCGTGGACATATTATCTGTTTTGATGGATTTGGGCAACCCGGTTGTTGGCAGGATGCATCCTGTTTATATGGGATACAAGATCTGATAATGGCAACTTTTGAGGATCCGGTATGGGTTCATGAATTTTTACAGATATTACAGTCTCGAAAACTTACTTATATTGAATCACTTAAAGGAGCGAAATATGATCTACTTGAACTCGGAGGCGGAGATGCATCAACTACCGTTATCTCACCAGATATCTTTGATGAATTTGTTGCTCCTTATGACGGTAAACTTATTGAGTATGCACATAAATCAGGTCAAAGGATATCCTATCATACATGTGGAGGTATGATGCCTATTCTGGAACATATTGCTGCCATGCAACCCGATGCAATGGAGACTTTCACACCGACTGCAATGGGTGGCGATGTTAATCTATTAGAAGCAAAGAAAAGAATAGGAAATAAAGTATGTATGATCGGAGGTTTTGACCAATTTAATTATTTTAATGGATGCAAACCCGAACTTACACGGAAGGAGGTTCGCCGATGTTTTGAAGAAGCCGGACAAGATGGAGGATACATTTTATCTCCCTCAGATCACTTTTTTGATGCTGATCTGCATCTTATTCAAGCCTTCGCAGATGAAGCTAAACTTTGTGCATATTAGCTTTTTGAAAAATGAATACCTCTAATATATATACACTAATAACCGGAGCTAGTCATGGGATTGGGAAGGCATTCTGCTATGAACTTGCCAGAAGAGGACACAATCTGTTTATTATAGCCTTACCAGACAAATTACTTAAGACTGTTGAAACTGAATTAATGGAAACTTATAGTGTCAGGATCATATCAATGGGAATAGACCTCATTCAGGAAAATGCAGCCCGGTCAATTTATAATTTGGCAATTAAAAACAATATTAAGATCAACCTGCTTGTCAACAATGCAGGCATAGGAAGCGGAGGTTTATTCGTAAATTCAAAAACTGAGCTGAATTCACATATTATACGATTAAACAACCAGGCTATGGTTGAGTTAACACATATATTTTTACCTTCATTGATTGAACAAGCTCCTTCATATATCCTAAATATGAGTAGCATGGAAGCTACACTTCCTTTACCTTACAAATCAGTTTATACTGCCACCAAAAATTTCATTTATAGTTTCTCTCTCGCCCTTAGTGAAGAATTAAAGTCTTATAAAGTTAAAGTTGCGGTTGTATGCCCTGGAGCAGTACTGACTAATGAAGATGGATTAAAGCGCATCCAATCAATGGGTTGGAGGGCCAGGATGCTTCTTAAAATGCCTAATGAAGTGGCGACAATAGCAATTAAACAGATGTATAGAGGTAAACGTGTAATAATTCCCGGAGTCGTTCCTTTTTTAATAGTACGGATTATGTATATCTTACCACTATCGATTAAAATGAAAATACTTGAGAAGATCTTTAGAAATTATAAAGATCATAAACATGTTCAGATTAGTGATCCGATATCTGTTGCGGTCAAGAAATAATTTTCCTATAACTAAATATACTACTATGAAGTACATAATAATATTGACAGTAATTCTAACAACAGGATTTACAAAGATGAAGACAGTTTCTACAAACAAAGAATATATATATGTAGGCACATACAATGAAGAAAATAAGCCGGGAATTTTCGTTTTCGAATTTAACAGGAAAGAAGGCAGCATGTCGCTTGTCCAGGAAGTCGGAGGTATGGGAAGCCCCTCTTATCTTGAAATCAATCCTTCCGGGGATTATCTTTATTCCGTTAATAGAAGTTCGGTTGTATCTGATAAAAAGTGGGGATCAGTCAGTAGTTATAAGATAGATCATGAAAAGGGTACACTATCCCATATAAATGACCAACCTACTCAAGGTTCCGAATCCTGCCATGTTAGTCTTGATTCTAAGGGGAGGTTGGTTTTCGTGTCTAATTACTCAACAGGTAATTTATCGGTATTTCCTGTATTAAAAGATGGTTCGCTGGGGCAATTTTCAGATACAGAGCAGCACACTGGGCATAGCATTAATGAAAGCCGACAAAAGAAACCGCATGTACACCAGAGTATTGTATCGCCCAATGACAGATTTCTATATGTAAGCGATCTTGGGATTGATAAAGTCAAAGTTTATTCCATTGATTTCGGCCAAAACACCTTGACAGAACTTCCAGATTCAGATGGCTTGGTCGAAAAAGGTTCCGGACCCAGGCATTTCACAGTACATAAAAATCAAAAATTCGCCTATGTTATAAACGAGATGGCATCAACGGTAACTGCTTTTAAAATCGATCCAGGGAACGGTCAATTAACTCCTTTCCAAACCATTTCTTCTATCCCAAAGGACTTTAACGACGTAAACTATTGTGCGGACATACACATCGATCCTTCAGGGCAGTATTTATATGGTTCAAACCGGGGGCATAATAGCTTGGTCATATTTAAAATTGATCAGGATTCAGGGGTGTTGAGCAATGTAGGATTTCAATCTACGTATGGCGAATGGCCCAGGAATTTTTTAATTGATCCAAAAGGGCAATTTATTTTTGTGGCAAATCAGAATTCGGATAACATTGTATTATTCAGAAGGAATTCTGAATCAGGGAAACTTTCAAAGATTGAAGATGAAGTAATCGTCCCTAAGCCTGTTTGTTTGAAGATTCTTGAAACTGATGGGAATTAGATAGGGAGAATTTTGAAATTATTCATATTCTTCCACAAACCTTTTACCCATTGATTTAACAGCCGAAACACTGAAAAATCCAGTGACTGGCTCACCATTCGTAACATTGAAAATATTTGTCGGCACATTTGCAAGTGGAACAGCCAATAATTCGGTAATACCTCCTGGACGGTTTGTCTGAACAGAAACCTCAAATAAATATGAAAAAGCCAGGTTTGTTAGCGAATGGATCTCTACATATAAAGAATCTCCTGGAATATATGGAGAGATTATATCTCCGTTTTCGTCCTGATCATAGGGATTCACTCCAGTTCGAATAAATTTATTAAAAGCCACTCCATCAACATTGTCTCCCCTACTGAATCCTGCATCAAATGCTATATTGATTTCACCTGGCTTACTCAGAAACTCACCGTTCTTATAGGCTTTTATCCAATAGGTATCTCCAACCCCCATAAAATCACTTGCATAAAATTGTGCTAAATAAGATCCCTTTAAAATCGGATTGTCGGATGCCAGTCTAAAATCTATGCTATCAATATCCGGTACCCGATTCATTTCACTAAAAGAACCAATCTGGAATCCATTGATTTTCACATCTAGTAAAAACCTCTCTCCTACTTCCCCCATATTTATCGAATCATTGGGTGGCTGCCAAATATATTCTCCATCCGTAATTTCAGATTCGATAAAATCGAACTGATCTCCATTTTCTTTGATAACTCTAACCTCAGCTCCTTTTACCCCCGGCAAGGAATTATCCTCAAAATATGGCAGTGACATTTTTATCTTAATTACCTGAGGCTCATATTTATCGTTGATCCAAGCATCCACAATTGTAACCTCCGGCGTCTCTTCTAATGTAACATCAATCATTTTCTCACAACCACTAAATATGATTAGTGTTAATAGATAAATCCCATATTTGTTAAATCGACAATACATATCTAAAATTTGAAGTTATAGGATATTCCAGGTACTATGGTTCCAATTATTGAGAGCTGGGTCGCAAATGTTGGAATTGGTTCCCCAGGTATGGGCCTATCTGTACCTTGTGAGAAATAAACGGAGAATGGGTTTTTATGAGCATATAAATTATATACACCAAAAACCCAATAGTCCCTGTATTTCTTCTCCTTACCTTTTCTATTATATTTTTTACTGTTTAAAGTAACTGCAAGGTCTAATCTATGATAATTTGGAATTCTCTGATTATTTCGTGATGAATAGTAATTATAGGGAATAAGATAATCCTGAACTTCTAACCGTGTAGTAGGAAAAGTAGTTGGCGTACCTGATAGAAATGAAAAAGTAGAGGAGAAACTCCACCTCTCGTTTAGTTGATAAAAACCTGCAATTTTAAGATTATGTATTTGATCATATCGTGTAGGATACCATTCCCCATTATTGATTCCGGTTACCTGTAGTTTTGATCTACCTAATGTATAACTGATCCAGCCCTGAAAGGCACCAGTTGTTTTTTCGAGGTATAATTCCAGACCGTATGATTTCCCCTGTCCGGAGAGTAATTCACCCTCAATATATTCGTTAACATATAATTGTGCTCCATCAATATATTCAATTTGATTCTGGCTCAATCTATAAAAGACCTCAGCAGAGATATTGATGACGTTTTGATTTCCTATATTTCTGAGATATCCCAGTCCAAATTGATTTCCTATTTCAGGCTTGATATTGTTTGTACTTGGGATCCAGATATCAAGAGGATTTGTCGCTGTGGTATTTGATATTAAATGTATGTTTTGAGATAAACGGTTATAAGATATTTTAAAGGAACTCGAAGCGTTTATCAAATAATCTATAGCAAACCTTGGTTCAAAATTTAAATAACTTTGGATCACTTCCCTATCACTCACACTATGTTGTGACCTGAGAAGCTTTCGTTTTCCAGGAATTATATTTTCATACTCATAAATGTAACCAGGACCTAAATACATATACCCTGCAGCCCGTAATCCATATTTCAATATTATAGAAGTACCTATATTTTGCTGATTGCCTGCATAAAGATTCCATTCAGCAGCATATTTTTTTGGGAGATGAACAACGCTTGAGTCAAAATTGCTAACGACCAATCCATCTGCAGGAGTAATAGAATAAAAATTAAACTCACCTCCAAAATCAAGGGTGTTATTTGTATTTATATAATAAGTAAACTGCGGCTTAAAAGAAGCTACCTGAATTCTGGCTTTCCACTCAATTCGATCAATCAGATCGTCAAAGAATTCCAGATTATAATCATATTCACTGTAATTGATACCAAAATATGATAAGAACCGTCGGCTGAATAAATGATTCCATCGAAGTGACAGCATTTTACTTCCCCAGTCAAATCCTTGAACTTCATTTACCTTAAAGATATCTCTTCCAAGGTAACCGGATAAAAAAAGCTTATTATTATCATTAATATCATAGTGCAAGTTCATTGAGAGATCATAGAAATAAAATTTACTTTCACTATCTAACTCTTCAAAGAAAGGTTTTGTTAATACGTCAATATAAGATCGTCTTCCAGTTAATATGAAAGAAGATTTATTTTTGACAATAGGTGCTTCAATAGATAATCTAGCGAAAATGGTTCCTAATCCACCGGCCATAGAAAATTTTTTATCATTACCATTTTTCATTTTTATATCTAATATGGAAGAGATCCTACCTCCA
>CAYMFU010000173.1:0-5539 GCA_964389805.1 uncultured Roseivirgaceae bacterium
CCTGCCAATTGTTCTTACCAGGAACTTCTCCGGAGCCTTTCCATGCAAATTCAAGGGCCAGTTTAACTTTTGGCCAGAGCATTTTCAACCATTCGGTATCGCCTGTGTTTTTCCATTCCCGATAAACCCTGATGATATTACCCATCTGCCCATCAGAGGCGATGCTTTTAAACCAGTTATCGCTTAGCGGGAAAACAGTTCGAAAACACTGATATCCGTTAGGGTGCGTATCATGAAGGAAGGAGACTTCGCGTATTTTCTGTTCAAGTTGTGGAAAAAGAGATGCCATTGTCTGAGCATAATTCCAAACATGTGTACAGTTTCCCGGACAACAACCAGAGTTTTGCCCCATTCCTTCGAATCCATGAACCCACCCCTCCTCCGTCCTCATAATTAAGGTGGATTTTAGTATGGCTGAATTTGCTGAAACAGCATCGATGGCATAAGAGGGTAAGGAAGAATTAAACAATACATCAACAAATTTCCGGCTAAGCTTATGAAGCTGCTTTTCATTTTCCAGATAATAATCCAATACATCAGTTGATGATTCGAACTTGGTTGCATAATAATTCTTCATCTGAACGTTGGCAACTTTGGTATTGCCAAAGGCCTGAGATGATTCCAATACCCTGTTTGGAATATACCATGTCACGTAAAACGGAATTTTTATTGACTCTCCCGGTTGCAATGAAAAATTCGTGGTTATATTTCCAACAATAGATTGACTATCGCTTCCATACCAGTCACTTCCCTCCCACGTAACATCCTCATGCCGTTCCTTGATTTTTCCATCCTCTGAAAAATCATCCCAGAATATAGTCGCATCATCCCACCAGGCACCTTCATACCAGGCTGTTTGAATGTTGTTTTGTTCAAAAGAAGTCGCCATGAGTAAATTCCCATAATGAGGAGAGGAATCCGGCTCATTATTCAAAAATGATATACCTTCGACATTTCCTTTTTTAAAGTACCTGTTAAAGCTTCCTTCGTGTGATATCTTATTGTTTCTATTTATATTGAGCAAGGGGTTTACAAGGTTCATGGCAATGGATAATTCAATATCCTTAGAGCTGGTATTGGTTATTTTCCAGTTAAATTGAACCAATGGCAGACTGCTATTTTCAACATCAAGTGGGATAAAAGGATTAAAATATTCACCTTGAATCTTTAAAGGCACATTCCTATCCATCAGATTAATATTAACAAAAGGATATTTGCATATTAATTCTGATTTTTCAAACCGGGGTAATCCTGCTAACTGCCTTCTTTCAATTCCGTAGGGACCCGGAGAATCATCTGGAAGTCTAGATTCCAGAATTCTCGATACCGGTTCTTGATTCGCTTCTTTTAGCCATAAGGAAAAGAAAGTCATATAGGGCAATTCACCGGTCTGAGCTGCCCTGTTAAATATCTCCAGAGCCTGTATATTTCCGCGTCCTCCTATTAGAATATCGCCTGTTCCAATTCCTCCAAGGGGTATCGATATATTTTTAAGGGAATCCCCTGTATACGTTATTACATTATCATTTTCTGGAATAGGTACAATATCATGGCTTGAGGTACAAGCCCAACCCAAAATAAATGTAATAAAAAAATATCTTCTCATAGAGAATAGTAGTATTCTTTAGTCATTATATGCCATAATTTAATATATGCAAATTTGAGATCTAAAGGAGACCTGAAATAGAATTGGTTTTGTTTTTGGTTTTTATTTTTTACCATAAGTTATGCCTTGCCATTCGTCAGTCCGGAATGGGTTAGCAGGTAATCCTTCTTTGTTATAGAGGTTAAGGTCATGCGGATTATCAGCCCAGCCATAACGTACCGCTACAGGCGCTGAAACCATTTCAGAATAAACTACCACGGTGGTGTCATTGACTTTTTGAGCTTTAGCCCAATGGAATGTTTTGTCTTTTCCCGCCACTATGAAACCTTTTAAATAACCATATGGATCTCGAACGTCCAAGCCGGAGCCGGTATTTGAGAGTTTAATATATACTTTATTCCCTTCTATTTTCATTGATTCATATGTAGGTCCCGTATACACTATGTCTTTCCCGTATGCTATTTTATAAGCAGACAGAGCAAGGCGTTTACCTACATCCTGTTTGTTTGTGGGATGAATGTCATCAGCTTCACCAATATCAATAATGGTTGCCATACCAGTAGAAGGCAAGGATAATGTCATAGTCTGTGCCTCCCTCAATTCAGCCCAGGTCGATTCTGCCGGCGGATCTTTGGGTTGCATGAAATTGGCCAGTTGTACAAACAGGAATGGAAAACTGCCTTGATCCCAGTGTGATCTCCAGTCAGTGATCATCATTGGAAATATTCGTCTGTATTGATAAGCCCGGCCAGCATTTGATTCACCCTGGTACCATATAGCCCCTTTAATACCATATGGTAAAAGAGGATTAATCATGGCGTTAAAAAGAAGGGTGGGATAACTATTTGGGCCGAAATCACCTCTAGACATCCCTGAAGGCATTTTGTTGGTTCCAACCTTATATTTCCAAAACCCTGCCAATGATATTTTTGAACCGTTTGATTCAAGATACATTTGATTTTTGTCCCCATATATTCCACCTCCCCCAGCATAGTCCTCCACGCGAACCACGATGGTATTAACACCTTGCTTTAAAACTTCTGATGTCACTTGATACCTTCTGTTCCTATTATATATGTTAATTGTTTCTCCAACTTTGCTACCGTTTACCCATACGATATCACTATCGTCAATAGGACCTAGATTTATTTCAAATCCATTTTCAGTTTCCTGGTTTGATAAATCCACCTCTATCGCGAACCAGACTACACCATCTAATCCTTCTAAGCCCAGGTCTTCCCATAATCCTGGCAATTCCATCTGATCCCATCCTGAGTAATCATAATCAGAAGATGCCCATAGATATACCTCATCATCATATCCGGCATCCAGTTCTCTAAAAGCCTGAAGCCAGTTTTCAAATTCCTTTTCCCTTTCTTCATTGGCCTTGTCCATATCGAGGGATTTGAGTTTTTTGAGTTCCTCTGCAAAATCAGGATCATCTTGTATACTCTCAGCACTTGTCCAGGATTCTGACTCAGTACCTCCCCACGTAGTATTTATTAAACCAATAGGGATATCGAGGTCTTTATTAAGTTTTCGACCAAAAAAATAACCAACTGCTGAAAATGAGCCAATAACTTCTGGTGTGCAGGTAAGCCATTCTGTAGGATCGGTATTATTCTGGGGTTCTTTATCAATTTTATTGGGCACAGTAAACAACCTGATGTTGGGGTGATTGGCTGATGCAATTTCAGCTTCCGCATTATTTGATTGTACAACCCGCCATTCCATATTCGATTGGCCTGAGCAAACCCAGACATCACCGATCATTACATTTGTAAATCTGATTTCATTTTTACCATCTACGATCATTTCGTACGGTCCTCCAGCCTTCATAGCTGGCAGTTTCACGAACCATTTTCCACTTTCTTCAGCTTTTGTTCTAATCTTTTGTTCTCCTAGGGTAATATTTATCCGTTCTCCAGGACTTGCCCAACCCCAGACTGGAATTTCAATATTTCTTTGTAAAACCATGTTCGAGCTAAACACATACGGCATCGAAACATCAGCAACAGTCATATGGCGTCCAAGGATAAGGAAAAATAATAGTGCAATTCTAAAATATCTCATGATGTAGAAATTGTTTAAACCTAAAAATGATTGACCAATTTAGTAAAAGCCTGGCTGAACTCCAATATTTAATAATCTGTAAAAGTTGGTCTGTAGAATTAATTTTTTCATCAATGGCTCATCCAGCGGATATGGATTTTTTCATTAACTTTAAGCATATTTTTCTAATCCTTCAAATTCTTAATTATGATTGATCCTGAGTTTCAAGAAAACATTAAAAAACTGATTGCAGATCACAACAAATTGATTTCCAGGCGTAATATCAAGCGGTCCTATGGGCAAGGCATTTACGACAAGTATGAATACCCAGTGATCACTGCACGTCACACACCTGTTTTTTGGCGCTATGATCTGGATCCTGACAGCAATCCTCACTTAATTGAAAGGATGGGAATTAATGCCACCTTTAATCCAGGAGCAATTGGATTGGATGACAAGGTATATTTATGTGTAAGAGTAGAAGGATGGGATAGAAAATCATTTTTTGCCATAGCAGAGAGCAAGAACGGGATAGATAACTTTAAATTCTGGGATAAGCCCATTGAACTACCTCAAACTGAAGACCCAGATACGAATGTTTATGATATGCGACTGGTTGCCCATGAAGATGGCTGGATATATGGATTATTTTGCTCTGAGAGAAAGGATCCTGAAGCGCCTCCGGGCGACGAACATTCTGCAATTGCTCAATGCGGGATTATCAGATCGAAGGATTTAAAGAATTGGGAAAGGCTGCCAGACTTAAAAACTCCTTCGCCACAACAGCGTAATTGTGTTTTACATCCAGAATTTGTTAATGGAACGTACGCATTTTATACAAGGCCACAGGAAGGATTTATAGATACCGGTAAGGGAGGTGGCATTGGTTGGGGATTATGTGAAAGCATGGATCCTGCCATAATTAAAGAGGAAATTATTATTGACCCTAAGACCTATCATACAATAAATGAATTAAAGAATGGTCAGGGTCCAGCACCGATCAGAACGGATAAGGGATGGTTACATCTTGCTCATGGAGTTCGAAATACGGCTGCTGGCTTGAGGTATATATTATATATGTTCCTGACGGATCTTAAGGAACCCTGGAAGATAATACGAAAACCAGGAGGATATTTTATGGCGCCTGAGGGTCAGGAGCGTGTAGGAGATGTCAGTAATGTTGTTTTTGCCAATGGCTGGGTAAAAAGAGATGATGGAATTGTGCTGATATATTACGCCTCTTCTGATACAAGGTCGCATGTTGCCGTTTCCACAGTGGATAAATTATTAGACTATGTGCTTAATACACCTGAAGATGGTTTGCAAAGTGCCACATGTGTAGATCAGCGAGTAAATATGATAGAGAAGAACCTGGCGCTGAGGAAGGATCTTTAATAAAATAATCAATACTCATAATAAGGCTTTTTTAAATCTATATAATAGCAATTTGTGGATAAATAGTATTCCTTTTTAGAATTTTCTTATTGACTTCTTTTTTTACAAATAAATATTAAAAAATGGGCAATAATTTTGTTGCGAATTAATTAGGAATTTTTTATTTTAAATATTCAATTCTGACCTGCATTTTTGGCTATGAAGAGGCATTTTCTAATATTGATGATTTTCTACACCCTTGGTGGCTATTGTCAAACCGCCGAGGATTCACTACTTGTTCAATTAGAGTATTTAAATGAAGCAGATCATGACAGTATTTATTACGAATTATTTCAGATTAATAGAGATACTGAGCCTTCAAAAGCATTGAATTATGCCCGGCAGCACCTGGCCCTCAGCACAAAATTCCAGGATATAAAAAGTCAGGTAATCTCATACCGCATCCTCGGAATTTCTTTTATGAATATCAATGAGTTTGATAGTGCA
>CAYMFU010000174.1:0-27474 GCA_964389805.1 uncultured Roseivirgaceae bacterium
TTAATGAATTATGGCTAGAATTTAGCATTTTCATTGTTCCCGAAACTTAATAATCCTTTTAATATATGAGATAACCAGACTTCCATGCTTTCGCCAACATATTATCGATCAGTATTTTGTAGTTCCTATTATTTTTCTTAACATTATAAGTTACGACCATTTTAAAACCACCAAAAATAACGTATTGAAGAGATTATTACTTCTGAGTGTGATAGTAATAATGATGCCGCAATTCCCGATCCAGGCACAGGAAAGTATTATCCTCAAGCATGATGAATGAAAATGAAGATATATTATCATTCTGATAAATGCCAAACCTCTAAATTTACATTTTTTATTTATATATGCATAAATTTTTTACAAGGATGAAAATACCCTAAGTCATAGAGTCGCAGGACTTTGTATCTGTTTCTGAATCACAGGAAGTGAATTATATAAGGGGATTAAGAGTATACTTCAATAAGATTATATTACAATTCCATTTTTATCTGGTTTCAACATATCCGGAACCTCCCTTACCCCTGCCATTTGCAAGAGGTTGATCTCTATGGCTCGGCATATGGTACTCATCCCGATATCGGCGGCTCTGTTCTCGAAAGGATCCTGTAAATAATTTGCTATTGATTCAATAACACTAATAAAGATTATGGTGGCAAATGTGATTGGGATTGTCAATATTCCTAAAAACTCAACAATCTCTAGCGGTAAAAGCAAGGCGAAAATTATAATAGACAATCTTATAAAAAAACCATAGTGAACTGGGAAAACTGTATTTTTAATTCGTTCACTTTTTCCCATTTGGTCACATAATCCTTTAAGGGTTTGGTCCATCGCTGCAAAATGATACGTATCAATCTTTTCCTGTTTGTATAATAAAGCCAGACGACTTTCCATTAATTCTAATAATGCATTAGGAATGTTGGTGTCATTTTGTATGGTCTTATAATCCTTATCGGATAAATAATTCCTTACTTCTGATGAAAGGGAAAGTTTACGCAAACTGGTCATTAGTGCATAACAGAAAGCTATTTGAGATTTAGCCAATCTTAACACTTCCTCATCTTTATAATCACCCATTTTGAAAAAGCCAATAGCTTGTCTGATAAGTGTGCGGCTATCGTTAACTATGCTGCCCCAGATTTTGCGTGCCTCCCACCATCGATCATATGCAGCACTAGTCCTGAAACCCAGTAAAATGGCTATAGCGGTACCCATTACTGCAGAGATTGAAAAGGATAATGTAATATGGTGGTGTCCGAAATATTCGTATAAGGCGTATATTAACGCACTATACAGTGTTACAAAAATTACCTCCTTGATCAGATATCCATAGGTTTGGATATTTGTTATGGTAAACCTGGTATACATAGGACCTTAAATATTAAACTCCACAATCCCAGATGTAAGATTATAGTAAGCCGTTACTATTTCTATATTTTTTTCTTTAACTGCTGTCGATATAATATCGGAATTACTAACGAGCATTTTCGCATTTCCTCTGGCATTTTCCTTTACCACTTCATTTACAGAACTGTTTTCCGATAGCTCCAGGGCTGGCTCGATCATAGAAACCAGATGATTTAAATTAGGTCCAGCATCGCCTCCGGTGATGGCAGCCATCACAGCCCCACAGCTTTCATGGCCCATAACCACAATCAATTTGACATCCAGATTCGCTACGGCATATTCTATGCTCGCAATAGATGATGTATTTGCAACATTTCCAGCGACCCTAACTACAAATAATTCACCCAATCCCGTATCAAAAATAATTTCTGGTATTACACGGCTGTCTGCACAGCTTAAAATAATAGCAAAAGGATGCTGACCAGCACTTAATTGAGCTCTTCTTTCAGAATTCTGCTTTTTGTGCTCTAATTTATCTTTTATAAACCTGGAATTCCCTTCACTAAGTCTTTCCAGGGCTTCTGTTGACGACATGTTACCCATAGGTATTTTTTATAGTTTTGGTAATGTCTAAAAATAATTAATTAATAATTTTAAAACAGGAAAAAAGATATAATGTTTCATGATCCGGGGAATAGAAACAAACTCTAGTGCATCGGATCCTGTTTTACAATCAATGCCGTGCCAATCATTGAATAGAAATCACGATTTCCAATGTGATTTGATATAACCAACCACTTCACTCACGCTTAACCTTTGAGAGGAGGCAGATGCGCGGATAAAAAATGTTTCATTATCGCTTTTACCTAAAAATACAGGTCCATCACACTTAGATACACTTACTGCGCAAATATCTTTGTCGTCCTGAGTGATTATTTCCAGGTTAATAAATTTATGTACTCTTTTCCCTAAATGTTGATTAATTAGATTTGTCAAGGTAAGAACGAAACCATCACTACTTTTTTTACTGAAGGTTTCATAATCTTTCTCCAATCCGAGGATTGAGCCTGAGTCATCGACGCCTATTATAAGAGTCCCTCCATTGGTGTTCAGAAAGGCTGATATGGTTTTGAGAATAACATTTTCAAGGGATTTATTCATCTGATCCTGTTTATAATCCCACCTCAGGCTGGATTTAAACTCCACATGGTCATTTTCGCCAGTCTTAAGTATTTCAATTAAATCTTTATCACGCAGGGATTTTGAAGAATTTAACAATCTCCTCTGTTTGCGGATCAGTCTCACATATCCAATGGTAATAGATACCAGCAGAATTACCAGAATTGGGATTATCCACTCATAAGGGAAAGGCTCTTCATCTTCATACAAGTCGTAATCGTTTATAATTTCCAGGAGTTCCTCATTTGAAATCTTGGCACTATTTGTTAATAATAGATTAAGGATCGTTGAATTACCCTTTTTAACTGCCGGTCTGATTTTATCTGATCGAATTACCAAATATTCATAATATTCTTTTGCAACAGAATAAGCCCGGTCGCCATATATTGGAAAGGGGAAATCATATATAAAACCAGCAACTTCTTTATTTTGAACTTTTTCCCGGAGGTCATAAAAGGACTCAAAATATTCAAGTTTCAGTTCTGGATATTTCCCCTCTAAATTCTGATGAGATAACTCGTTTTTGATTATTCCGATAGGCTGGTCAATTTCATAGATTGATTTAGGATTATATCCGTTTTTAAGAAATAATGTTGTATTAAGAGAAATAATAGATTCCGCGTATTTTAATCCTTCGTGTCCTTTCTCCTCAAAAAAAAGGCCTGAAACAACATCTGCTTGGCCTTTTAATACCCTATCGATACACTCCATAGTACTGCCTTGAATGAATTCAATATCAACGCCAGCTTTAAGGGCCCATAATTCCCACCAGTCAACTAAAAGCCCCGTAGACGAACCTTCAATTGAATCCACATAGGAATATGGGAAGTAATCTTTTTGTGTTGCAACCTTTATAGTTCTGGCCTGGATCGTAATCACAAAAAGGAGAAAAAATAGAAGTATCTGTATCTGAATGATCCTTTTCATATCTTGCGCCAAAGTTAATTTTGAAAAGAAGAAATAAAAAGGTTTTCCAAAATAGAAAAAGAAAATTTCCGTGTTATTAACCACATGCTAAAAATATAATCTGGATTTTAAATGGATTGTGTCCTTTGGCATCTATTTATTCTTTTTTTATCTTAAAGCCCTATGAAAAGAGTATTTAAAATATCACTTTATATTGTTGGCGCATGCTTTGTTTTCTACTTTGTTGCTCCCGATTACTTGTTAGGGGCATTGCAACGACTGGGCCCGAGGATCGATGATTATACTTTTTTTGAAAACCGGGTGATAGAAGCTGGGGAATATGATCAATGGGCCATTGATAACAATTATAACAAAATAATCCTGCCAGAGGCCATTCATGATAATATAGAGAACTATGATCCGGTAGCTTTTCTTGTAATACAAAATGAAAAGATCAAATATGAAGAATATTGGGATGGGTATAATGAAAATTCATTGTCCAATTCATTTAGCGCAGCTAAATCTGTAGTGGCATTGATGATAGGTATTGCTCTTGATGAAGGAAAAATAAAAAGCCTTGACCAGCCGGTTGGCGATTTTCTTCCTGAGTATAATGAAGGATCAAGAAAAGAGTTAACCATTCGTCAGGTATTGACCATGAGTTCAGGCCTTAATTGGGAAGAGAAATATACTACTCCTTTTTCAACGACAGCCCGGGCATATTACGGATCCAATATCGCTGAATTGGTTACGGATCTTGAAGTGGTTGAAAAACCTGGAGTTTATTTTGACTATTTGAGTGGAAATACACAGATTTTGGCAATGGTTGTTGAATCAGCAACTGGCCAGAGGATCAGTCAACTGGCATCAGAAAAGATATGGAAACGAATAGGTGCAAGCCAGGACGCCTTGTGGTGTTTGGATAAGGAAGATGGCATGGAAAAAGCATATTGCTGTTTTAATACAAATGCCAGGGATTTTGCCCGGTTCGGACAACTTGTTTTAAATAATGGAATTTGGAATAATGAAGTGCTCATCTCTGAAGATTATATCTTAGACGCAACAACGGCAAAAGAGTATCTGCTTGATAAAAGAGATAACCAGCCGGTAGATTTCTATGGATATCAGTGGTGGATTATTGAATACAAAGGTCTTAAAATCCCTTACATGCGGGGAATTCTTGGACAGTATATTTTTTCTATCCGGGAGAAAAATGCTGTAGTTGTCAGGCTGGGACATGATCGCAGCACTGAACATATTGGGCGCCATCCTAAAGATGTATATTTATACCTGGATGCGGCCTTTATGATCCTGGATCAATAGTAATCTCAGATCTTTTAAAATGATATAGTCTTTTTCACAATCCAAATTCATTCAAAGGCAATTTCTAATGCATGGGCATAGTCTGTTGGCATTTTCTCCGGGAAAGATACTCTTAATCCCTCTGGAGCCTGATCCCAGGAAAGCGCTTCATCGGATCCAAGCATACTCACTTCTTTCACTGTTTTCTCATTTCCAATTGAATTAATTACTACATCTTCTTCAGTCCAGGCTAAGGATATCGCGTACAATTTTTCTCCTTTCTTAGTAAATCTTATATCCTGTGCCGTGTAAAGCGATTCTTCATTGTCTGAGAATGCACCTGAAGTGCCAGCTACAGCTCCTTCAGAGGCAATTTTCCATGGTCTGGTCCCATATATTGCCTCTCCGTTTACTTCTATCCATTTGCCAATTTCTTTCAGTACTGCTTGTTGTTCTTTAGTGATCGATCCATCAGCCTTAGGGCCTATGTTCAGTAATAGATTCCCATTCTTGCTAACAATATCAACAAGATCATCTATGATCTGATTTGGTGATTTGTTTTCCTCTCCGTCAATATAACCCCAGGACTTTTTCCCAATGGAAGTATCCGTTTGCCATGGAAAGTCTCTTGCACTTTCAGATTTTCCTCTTTCAATATCAAATACCTGGATATTATCCCCATAGCCAAATTTCGTGTTTACTACAACTCCTTTATCCCAATCAACTGCACTGTTATAGTAATACGCCATAAATTGATAGAAAGTAGAACGGAAGGGATATTTACCTACGGTCCAATCGAACCAGAACAATTCAGGTTCATATAGATCAACCAGTTCATAGGTATGCTTCAACCAGTTATTAATGGAGTTTTCATTGAATCCTGCTCCTTCCGGGCAATCGGGCGTCTGCCCTCCAGGAGCTTTCAATCCCTCTCCATAGAGTGACTTGTATTGTGGATCCTGCACGTCAGAAGGAATTTCCAACCCACCATTAAAATACCAGGCGTTTTCTGCTCTATGAGAGGATAATCCGAAATGCAGTCCATATTTTATCGAAGCTTCCTTCAATTCCCTAATAATATCTCTTTGTGGCCCCATATTAACTGAATTCCATGTATTGAATTTGCTATTATATAATGAGAAGCCATCGTGATGTTCAGCCACAGGAACGATATATTTTACACCCGATTCTTTAAAGAGTGCCAACCATTCTTCGGCGTTAAATTTCTCTGCTTTGAACATCGGAATAAAATCCTTATAGCCGAATTCTGTCAGTTCACCATAGGTATTAAGATGGTGCTCATATACTTTACTTCCTTTCAGATACATATTCCGGGGATACCATTCGTTGCCAAACGCAGGAACTGCATATACTCCCCAGTGAATAAATATTCCAAGTTTTGCATCTCTAAACCAATCCGGGATCTGGTAATTTTGTGCTATGGATGCAGAATCCGGTTTGTGAATATCAGTTCCCTTGGGAGATATGTAGGTTGATATATCCTGGCTATATTCAGCAGGTTTTTCTGTGCAACCTGCAAAAACTAAGATTATTAACAATCCACTTATTATTCTATTTTTCATCATTCCAATTATAATTAATCTGAATATTAAATCTGATCCATTGATCGGGGATCAATATAAATCATAAGATTGGAAATTAAAATTCTAAGAATTTATAAATTCTATCTTCCTAAGAATAATAATTCTCTCTGCCCCAGGATTAACTGCGGCGCTTGCAGTCTTTGTTATCGGATTATGATTTTTATTTTATAGGATTACCAAGGTATTGGCTTCATTTGAATTAAAAAGAAACGAGATATGCAATTGGCGGGATGAATTACTGTGAAATCGAAGCATTTTCAGGGGCTTCGCGGGCGAGTTTAACACAATATTCAATCATTTCGATAAGCTCTTCAGGCACCCCAGGGGAATCTGGTTCTGCAACTGATTTTACAATACTCAGGGCCAGGTATGGCTTTGAAAAGTTCTTCACTGCTCGTTGAATCACTCTGGAGGGTTTTTTATATCCTTCCTTTTTTTCCGGAATCCTGGCATGTTTATAATAAACTCTGGAATAGCCATTATTCCAGAAAAAATGCTCAATATCCCTTGCATTTAATTGGGTCCATCTTTGTTTATCATCTATATCCGGAATCAATTTTTTAGCGGAAGCAATATAATCCTGTCCGGCTGTATCTCCATCAGCCAACAAGTGCCATTCGATACCTAACTCCTGAGCTATTTTTATTATGGGAGTCATACCTGATTGGGCAAAATCCATACAAACGATACCCTCAAGCGAAAAATCTAAATTCAGAAGCCTCGCTAATTGAGGTATTATCCAGAACTCAGATTCTCCTTCAACCAATAGCCACATTCGTGCGAAACTGGCCAAGGGATGCTGGGTTTGCAAGTGATACCCTATTCTTCTTAGATCCTCCCTGGAAAATATCTTTTCGTTAATTCGGTGTTCACTAACAATCCCCTTGTACCTGGTTAATCTCCTTATTTGTGACAATGGTACTGAATTCAGAATGGTACCCGAGAAGGTAGATACTATTTTCTGCCATTTTATACCATGAATCAAAAGGCGAATTGAAGAAAGTGTCATAGGGTGTAAATTTGCTTCTGGATTTTCTATGATCCATATAGGTTCCATATCATCCATCAACTCAACGGTGCCTGCTCTTAACATGGCAGCAACAAGCAATAGAACGCCTAAACGTTGAGCAGTGCTGCCTGATCCTGATAATATGGGCGCTAGGGTGCCTGTTTCTTTATCATTCCTACTTCCCAATATTTCATTTATCTTCCTTCCCAGACCATATTCACTTGTATTATTTGGATCTCCAACACTTTCGATTAATCCGATGGCCGCATTGTATCCTTTTTCAATATCCCGGCCAATATCTGTACTCCTGTCAGAAATAATAGACGTTGAAGATTCAATAATACTTTTAACATAATTCCTGACTTCAAAGGATAGAGATGAAAATAAAGGAGGATTATCATCGGGGCTTACATCAGCGTATCCATGACCGGTTAGCATACCTGCCGACAAGTATATCGTTGGATTCAGATGTCTAAGCCAATATAAAATTTTTGGATCTGAGCTGAATCTGTCAGATCCAATGGGGCCTATTCTCCAATTAACATTTGAATTTCCGTCTTTTATAGGGCCAACTGATAAGTCAACTATAATTTCCCGTATTTTATTGGGCAGCCCATTTACCAGAAAAGAAATCATGTCATAGGAAGTTCCATCCCACTCTCCTATTGATCTTTCCCGGAAAGTTAAAGCTATATGTATAGGGCCGGCAATGGTGCCCATGTTATCCAGATAATGATACTGATAAGGTTGAAATTCAGGAAAAGATTCCTTGTATATTGGATTTAAAATAATCTGTAAAGTCTCTAAGATACTCGATTTACCACATTCATTCTCACCAATAATTATGGTTGTTGCATTGAAACTCAAGGTGGTTTTGTGAATGGCTCGATAATTTTCGATATGTATTTTACTCAGGAACATATTAATGTAAATCAATATAAATCTAATATCACTGATATATCTGTCAGGTACAGCATCCCGATAATTTAATTGTAAAATTCAACACAATATAATGGTTATATTCTGCGGTTTATGAAATTTCATGTACTAAAAATGAAGTTACCTTTTTATTTCATATGTATCAGAATTGATATTAATTTGGCTATATATCAATATTCACATTGAAAGCATATCTATTTTACATATTTGCAGGATTGTCACTTTTATTTTCGATAGATGGAATGTTTCATATAAAATGAAGACTATGAATGCATTAGGTTACAACGGAGATAGGTTTTTTACCGGATTTCAATTCGTCGGAGATTGGAATAACATCAGGTTGTATGAGAAATTACATGCAAAATTCACAAATGGAAGTTTAAAATTCTTTGTTGGATACAGATTCAAGAACAAGGGAATAAAACCAATTAGGTAACATGTTCAATATATTTAAGAATAATAATTACTTTAAAGATAAACTGAAAAGATCTTTATTATGAAATTACTAATGGTTGTTAATCCAATATCAGGGGGAAAGAATAAAGAAACTTTTATCAGCGCAGCTGAAGAACTATGCCAAAAGTATGGGATCCATTGGGAATACTTTCATACAAGTGGTATTTATGATGAAGCAGAATGTCTCCAGCTAAGAAACAAGCATTGAAATTGGAGACAAAGGGTTCTGATTATTTTAGTTCATGTTACTTATAGAAAACTAACTTCTGGGTTAGGAAGAATTGCAAACGATGAAAATTAGCAGTAGCCCTTGATTGATACAAATATCCAATTTGAAGGTTTAAGGTTTTATTGAATTGGTATCCTCCCGCCACGTACAAACGATTCTGGTCGAAAGCCAATTCAGGTTTTGAACTAATAAAAATTTCATCATATACATTTACAAAAAATGTCCCTTTTTCAATTATCTTTCCATTAATAGGGATTGTAACCTGAAGACGATACCGGAATCTATGCCGGTTCCCTGATTCGAACCACCTTTGTTCAAATCTATATCTGTGCTGAATTTTTGTTCTTGTTATTTTATGATGTAATCCTGCCTGGAGGATCAAACGGTTTTCTGTTTTTCTCTCCTTGTCGTCTTTATTATCCGCATAAGTCCAAGAATTTCCATAGCTATATCCTAAACCTGCAAAAACCAGTGGAGAAAAATGATAATTTGCCATAGGTCTAAGGAAAAACTCTTCAATGTTAGATATTGGTTTATAGAATCGAATTTGTGTCTCAAAAAACAGCTCTACTTTTGGGTCAACATAATATGATCCATTATAAATATACCATGCCCCTAAATTCTCATCCGCCTGGCCAAAAGATTTCGTGCACTGAGAAAATAGGACAACCAGTAAGAAACAAACAAAGAATAAATATTTTGTTTTAGTCATTATCTATCCCATTTTTCTAAATAATTTTACTCCCACTCGCATAGGGCGTCCAGGTATTCTGCCGAACCATCTCTAAGCCAGCCATCAAGCTGCGCTATTTCCTTTAACTGCTGTCCCCGGAATCTTGGAACGACAGTATAACTGCAATCAAGTTCCGGAATTGCGGTCATATCGCCCCATAGCTTTTCAAATTGGGTAATTGGAAAAATATCCTCCTGACCTTTTCCCCATCTTTTCTTTACTTCTTTCAATGTGATATAGGTAGGCATCCTCTTAGACATTTCCATAACACATTGATGAATATGGGTGCTATTACTCAAATCCTTTCTATTAAGCTTGAATACTGATAATAATCCATCGATATTGATCCAAAAAGTGCTGGAATTATAATAGGTTAGATCAAACTCGATTTTTTCTTCGGGTAACGCGAGACCTTCGACTAACCGTACTTTACCATCGATTTTTGCTAATCCTCCGCCTCTGTCATCTATCTTCCTGGATATCACTTCCACTGTAAAATCGCTTTGGCTTTTAATATGATATCCCAGAAGGGCTGGATCAGGATTGGCTCCCAGTGTATCGATATTATGCACCATTAAATATTTAAGTTCGGGATGCTTATGGAGCATCGTATTCAAAGTTCCATTTAATAGCATATTGGGGATTTCATACCAATGCCCTACAGGATGAATACACTGATGCGGTAAATTATCCTTATAATCCTCTCCTTCTCCTTCATTTTTAGCCCAATTTATGAGTGCTTTATGCAGACTATCCTGTACTTTCTGTGCTTGTTCATCCAACAGTTGATGCGGCATCTCTTCCCATAAAAATCTCAAGTCTCGCTCCATTGGGATCATTCGTAATCCAACAACCCTTCCTGGTGATAAATAAAGTGGCCCTTTGTATCCGAATTTATTATCGCGATCAAGAAATTCAGAAATAGCCTCGTGAGTAAGATAACTTGTAGTTATAACATGGGGTATAGGATTTCCACACTGGTTTGAGATCATCCGACTTTTAGCCAGGTGAGATTCAATAAAATTTCTGTGTTTTCCGGAAATTTTCGCGAAAGGATTTAGTGACTTGACCACCCCGGCTCCTTTTGTCCATCTGCTTCCCAGACCACCAGCCAGTGTCACAACTCCTAACTCACCATTCTTTAAAGCCTCAAGGCCCAAGTTATAATAATCGTTAGATAATTCTTTTGTTGCATCAAAAACATCCTTCTCAGATACATCTTCAATGTTTCGATTTACAGCCAATCTGTTCTGGGATAATCCGATTCTGCCAGCCTGCAAATCCAATTTCAATTGTTGATGAACATTCGGATCAAAACCATGATCCTGAAGCAGGCTTTCGAGAGATTGGGACTTGCCTTCCATTAAATCCCTTTGCGGGATCATTCTATCAAATAGATTTGTGACAAATCCTTCAGACATTTCATTAGACTGATATTTACTACCAAGGTATTCTAATTCCTTCCTTTGGGTGAAGGTTAAATCAAGAATATCCCTTTTCAGTAATCCGGGGGTTATTAGTGTATAGTACCCTTCGGGTAAGAGCGCTTTCTCTCCTGAAAATAATTCTGAGCTGGACCCTGTTTCATTAATGCTGAAATCATAAACCACGGGATCCATTGCAAATGGAATAGCTGTTTCCAATTGACTCTTAATCTCAGACATAATTAGCTGCAGCCGGTCCTGAGCATCTTTCTTTACTTCAGGGTTAAACATAAATCCCATACCCCCTCCTGACATTCCACCCATCATCCAGAAACCCCAGAATTGAGGTCCATATTCCTCTTTTACTTTATGAATCAGGGTTTCAGTAAATAAGTTAGAAGACCAGGGTATAATCGTCTGGATCGGACCATCAAAATTCTGCTGTGTAAAAACACCAATATTTTTAATTTTACCCTCCTTAAGTTCCTCAGCTACATTATCAAAGTATTGTATCGCTTTCAATCTGCCTTCCCATTCCTTCTCTGATCTAAGCAAATATTTTTCAGTAACCATCTCAAGTACAGGCCCTACATCCTGTGCCATTCCCCCATGCACAATAACCAGACTATCCTGAAGCATCCTCCTTGTCTTTTCAGTAACAGAGTCATGTTTCATTATGGTATGATCAGGCAATAAACGTCCTTTACTGATCCCGAATTCAGGATCTCCCTTAATCGCCTCAACACCTTTTATGATTTTTATCCCCGGCCATATACCTCCTGAATCCTGCCAGCCACCACCTGATCCCCCCAACCATTCACCCAGAATTGCACGTGCTGCTACAAGTCTTCGTTCACCCTCATCCAATGGCCCGGAAAGGGATTGTGTCTGATTAGTAGCTCGCATGCAAACAGAAATCAAGGAAGCCAATAAATTAGTTGATACCGCTAATCTGGATCCCTTGGGGATATTATTTACCTGGCTGATGATTTCAATTCCAAGACCAGGCCCAACGACCCTTCCTAAAACTTTATTTAAGGGGATGCCAGCACCCTCCATACCTGGAGGAATCAAACCGGATGCAATCACGGCAGCCTTTAACAGGCCCAGATAATCCTTTGCAAAATCGAAAACCTCAGATAATAGAGAAATGTCTGTACTTGCTCCTAAATCAACACTAGTCAACCTTAAAACAGGTTGATCAATGATCCTGAAGAAAGTTTCAATCGGGGGTTTTGGATTCCCTTTACCTCTACCCCGCACTTTCAGGTCAACGGATATATTCAAAACCCTGGCCCCTTCAGGAAAATCCATACCCAGAAAAAATATATCGCTCCATCCACTATGAGTGATATCCATCCTTACCGGTGTTGATTCATGTATAATTGGGTATAATCCACTTACAGGATCAATATGAGTAAGTTCCTCCCTGATAGCCAGAGGATGATCATCTGGATGGCCAGTTCTGAACATCCATTGATTTCCGAGAGTGTTTCGCACACTCCTTCTGACCTGGTTCGCAAGGGTCTGGAATGCCAGTTTATGATAGGCCTCAGCAAGACCACTTGATATCCCTTCGTTCGGCCCATGGACTTTCTGTATTCTTAAATAAATATCAATTGCCTCCTCATACCTCCTTTTTAGCATATGGTTATAGGCTTCGTAAGGAATAAGCGCCCTGTGATTGGTTTCAGAATGAGCTGGGAGATAAAATCTATGAATGCTGTAAAGAAAAAATAATGCACGAACCTTATGATATAAATTACTACTATCGCGTCGAAAAGCATCTAGCAATCCCAATTCGCTAATAAGTTCAGAAAGATTGGCAGATCTGCAGTAAGATTCCAGTGAAGCATTTCTGATATCAGGTGTATCAGATGTAATAATATTTATCAGATTGCTCATAATTTACATCTTATTCGGCATGAAGTCCTTCATTACAAAAAACTCAAGTAGCTCTGACATAACCCGGTCGCGGTCCTCACCGCTCAGGGCGATGGCTAGCTGTGCCTTCAATAAGCCATATCTTGTTCCCATATTAAAACGAAAATCAGTCTTTTCAAGACCCAGGTATAACTCTTTGGATGCCAATTCATTTAATGCTTCACTTAATCCGATTTTTCCATTCCCGCTCCTTTTTATATGAATTTCTAAGATATCCATTATAGAAGATGTGAGTACATGCATCCCGAAGAAACATAGATAATGACCCGCCCTAAGGCCCGGCACCATTAATTTCTGTTCAGCGAGAGTTGGTGTCGGTTTTTCGATTACCGAATCGATATGGTAAATGTCGTCTCTTCCCTGGATCCGGTTACCCCCAACTGTTCCGTATTGTGTAATAAGACCTTCCCTGGTAGACTGAACAGCACTTACCGAACAGGATTTCTGTTCAGCCGTTTCGACAAGATGCCTGGCAATATCTTTTTTACTTCTCTTTACATATAAATGATCTCCTACAAGGTGCAAGAAAGGGTCACTACCTGTAAAAGTAGAAGCAGAGAACAATGCATGGCCGTATCCCAGGGGTTTATCCTGATGCACAAATTTAACCCGGTCAGCATGCTGGTTCAATACTTGCTTATACGTATCCTTGTCACCAGGATGAACCACGATACAGACATCTTCCACACCTGCATGTACAATTTCATCAACCATCATTTCAAGAACCGACCGTTCTTCCCCGAACATATCCCTGAGGGTCTGAACTGGCAACTTCCTTTGATTGGGAGCTGCTGCCGTGATTACTGCTTTTTTTACCTTCATGATTCTTATAAATAATTACTTTTCATAATTCATTTACCATGGCCTTTCTACTTGGATAAACCATGCCCAACCGGCCAGATGGGAGATGGCTTTAGGATTGCACCCTGCTCTATTGTTTGACTGCCAGCTTTCATTCGTATACGGTATACGCCTGCCTTTAATTCCCGGGTATCATAAATTGAGCGATGAATTCCCTTATTCCGATTTATACCTAGAGAGTCTATGCGAATTCCTGCCCCGTCAAGAACCTCCAGATACGGACTCTCGTCAATCTCCGCATTAATCCTGTAATAAATATGAAATCCATTGGGTTCATTTGGCGTAAATAAATGATTATCCCCATTCATCTCATAATTTCCCCAATAAGCCCTTTGTGAGTAATTCATTATTGGTTTTGGTTCAATTTCAAATAATTCAATATTCTTTGAAGGAGAAATATTACTTAGTTGCTGAATCAAGGAAATATCAATTACATAGGCTCCTCGGCCATAGGTGCCAGCTATCAAATCTTTCTCTTCTGATTGAATTTTCAGATCTTTCACAGGCACTACCGGCATATTTTGTCGAAAGGGCATCCAGGTCTCACCTCCATTAAAAGAAATGTATACACCTAAGTCATTCCCCAGATATAGGATGTCTTTCTTATCAGGATCTTCAGTAATCACATTTACCGGAGCATCGGGTAGTCCGTTTGTTATTTTTTTAAATGTTTTCCCTTTATCCTTAGTTATAAAGACGAGTGGCCGAAAGTCATCATGCCGGAAACCGGATTTGGATATATAAGCTATATTTTCATCATGTTGTGACGATGTAACCCGGCTCACCCAATATTCAGAATTCCCCCCCAGTTCATTAATTTCATTTGTAAATTCCTGCCATTCGAATCCTTCGTTTGTGGTCATATGAACCCTTCCATCATCAGTGCCTACCCAGATTACATCTGGATTGACTTTTGAAGCTGAAATAGAAGTGATAGTACAATACATCATATGCCCTCTTCCGGCAATCTTTTTTGAATTATTTGTGGTCAGGTCAGGGCTTATTTCCTGCCATGTATCTCCCCTGTTTTCGGATTTTAAAAGGTATTGTGCACCAACATATATAGTAGTAGAATGTCGTGGTGATATCTCTATCGCAGGCGTCCATGGATAACGGTAAGAAGGTTTACCCTCTTCGTTTTTAGGTTCTATCCTTATTCTTTCTCCCATTTTTTGGTCCACACGGTGGTGCCCTCCGAATTGGGTAGATATATAAGTCCACCGGTTATCTTCAGGATCAACGATCGTATACATTCCATCCCACATACCTACTATATTCCAATCTTCTGTGCCAATCTGCCCAGACCAGCTGTTTGAAGGGGCTTTCCATGCTTCATGATCCTGTAAACCTACATAGATATTGTAGGGGTAGGCATTATCTGTCTCAACCATATAAATTTCTCCCAGTGGGATTTGATATTTGTGATACATAGATTTCCCACCATCAAAAGTCTCATACAGGCCGCCATCGCTACCGATCATAATATGATTTCCATCTTCAGGATCAGCCCAGAAGGTTCGGATATCCCCAAACATATTGACAAACAGTTTTGTCGGTGGCCAGGCACAGTCATTCCACGTATTTCCTCCATCCTCGGATGATATAAGCAGGTCGCTACTCACATAAATTTTATCAGGATCATCCGGATTCACAAGGATCTTATTGAAAGAATAAGCGGCTTTAGCGCTCACATTACATGAATCTTGATTCTGTTTGACCCAATTTATGCCGGAATCATTGGTACGATATACCTCTCCTCCAATCAACTGGTCGAAGTAAGGATCACGCATATAATTCATTTCGATGTTTTCATCCACAACTATCCCTTCCTTGGGATTCAGATTCTCAATTACAGCATATACGATCTCAGGCTGGTTGTTGCATAATCCAAGACCAATACGGCCGATCTTACCATCCGGGAGGCCAGGTGTTAATTTTTCCCAGGAGTTCCCGTTATCCAAGGATCGATAGATACCGCTGGATTCTCCACCTGCTTCATAATGCCAGGGATATCTGTATTTCTCATAAGCGGCAGCAAACAGGATATCCGGCTCTGAAGGATTTATAATCAGATCAATCACACCTGTATTCTCATCAATATACAGGACCTTTTTCCATGTTTTCCCTCCATTCGTGGTTTTAAACACACCTCTGTCTTTATTAGGAGTAAAAAGATGCCCCATGGAAGCAATAAAAACAATATCGGGATTTTCAGGATGAACGATAACAGCAGAAATATGGTGAGTATCCTCCAGCCCGCAAAATGACCATGTTTCGCCCCCGTCTATTGATTTATAAGCCCCTCTCCCTGAATGAGAACTCCTTGCATTATATGATTCACCGGTACCAACCCAGACGATTTCAGGATCTGATTTAGAAATGGCTATTGCTCCGATGCTTCCCACTCCCACCGAATCGAAAATTGCATTAAATGTGGTGCCATTATTCGTGGTTTTCCAAACACCTCCATTGCGGCTTCCAATGTAATACGTGTATTTATAATTCGGATCTTTGGTTTCTGGAACAGCGATAGACGTTATCCAGGATCCAACCCTATGCGGTGAAATGTTACGATATTCCAGGAAATCTGGAATTGTTGGATTCTTCTCTTGAGATTGCGAATAGGTGAAAAAAAATGACAGGAAAATAATCGATAATAAAGTTCTCATCAAATTCAGGTTAATCAATTTAATCAGTAAAAAAATGGTGATTGCTTAATCCATTCAATTCATTTATGATCACCAAGATACAAAAGGTAATTTAAACTTAAAGCCAGATAAGTATCTAAAATGGGGATATATTAGTCAGATCCTCTAATCAGCAAGTTTTTGCCAAATCAGGTATGAGTACTACATGGAAATGAAACATCAAATACTGTTTCTATTTTTTCCCTTCTAATTATAAATGGAAGGACGTATTTCATATTTGGATTTGAGCTATGTCTAAGGAAAAATAAAAAAGCTGCTCAAATGAACTTCGACTATAAATATAATTATTCTGAGTTCCAGAATTTAATCGAATGATCCGAACAGCTTTCCTTTTACTGAATAAACGATATTTTACAATACCTTAACAACTTCTGAACGAATAGCATCGACTTCGGCCATAAGCTCGATCATAACGGCATCATTCAATAACTCACCGCCCTGATTATTGGCAATTTTATCATCAACATCCAGCTTTTCATACGTATTGATCAGATTTCGGAATGCAGTAGCATAATATTCATCATCGTCCGCGTCCGTGTAATCGATCTCGAGCATATCGGCAAGGGTTTTAATGTTATCTTTCTGTCCCAAAACTGATTTGGCCAATGGCATTAATATCATGAATCGCTGATCATCCGGTAAAATATCTTTTGGATATGATTCAATAACTTCCAGCATATTGTACAGACCCTCTATATAAAAACCTGCCAGGAATAAGGAACGATAATAGGATCTTTCACCTTCGGTGTCACCTACACTATTGCTCGCTTTGCGGTAAGATTCACGGAAATATGCTTTTAATGAGTCATTCTGTTCAATGTTTTCTTCAAACCTGGTCATCATAACCTCCATGAAACCTTTTTCAATTCCCAGTTCGATAGACAGGTTATGACATACATCGTAATATGCATCAACATGGTCTCGCTGCTTATAGGCAACTGAATAGCCAAGGTCGAAGAAGTAGACTCCAAGGTTGGCTACTGCTTTTTCTCTGGGGATTAAATAACCTGGCATATTGCCTACGTCATTAAGAATCAAAGGATTAAATTCTGCACCAGTCGAATTAAGGATTGCTGCATATTCATTTGGAGGAGGTAAATTAGGCATTATTTTTCGAGCAGCCTCCTGCAGTGGTTTCGTATCCTCTTCAATTTGAGCCTTATCTTTTGCATCTTTTGACGAACATGCAAAGAACAGCATTGCAGCTATAAGGATTAAGAGTAAATTGCTAATTTTCATATTGGTATGTTTTGTTTAAGCAATAAATTAAATATTCACTTATGGTTATCAAGCTCAAAAATAAGGAACAAAATGAAAAAATCTATTTAAAATTTAAATAAAATGAACAATTGCTCACTTAATCTATGTTAATGGTTTAAAGCAGTTGATTATTTCAAACTTTTTTCAGGGACTTTTGTTCTAATATGAAATTAATATCGTTAATTTGAATCGTTTAAATAAATAAGTTTTAATTATGATGAAATTATTCAGGAAATTTATATTGGCAGTTTTATTTATAACAGCCTTCCAGGTTTCTAAAGCTCAATATGTAGATATATTACCCTATGCAGGTTACCAGTTTGCTGCCAATGTTGACGTTTGGTATGGAAATCAATCTGGCAGATTACATATAAATCCAGCAGGTAATTACGGGGTTGGATTAGATGTTGTATTACCATATAATGATATCGCTATATCCTTTTCCTTCACTAATGCACAAACTTCACTTACTTACAGGGGGAATATACAACCAGAGGAAGAACTATTCGATGCAAGTCAGCAATACTATATGTTTGGTGTAAATAAAGAGTTAGAATTAGATAATGATAGGATCCGCCCGTTTGGAGGATTAATCCTTGGCTGGACCACCCTTAATTCCGATGATCCAGATGAACCAAATCGAAGTAATGTTACGAAGTTTACCATTGGTTTGCGTGGCGGGATAAAGTTTTTCATTTCAGACAGGATCGGATTATTCGCACGGGTCAGGATGTTATTGCCTGTACAATGGGCTGGTGGTGGAATCTGGTTTGGAGGAGGCGGAGGTGGCACCACGCTTACCGTAGGCTCTTCAATTATTTCTGGAGATGTAGGGGGTGGACTGATCATATCTATTGGCAGCAAATAAAACAACATCCTTATTAATAAATATATTTGATCGAAAGAATCTGGAATTCCTTCCGGATTCTGAAACTAATAATTTTAAAACAGGGTGGGAACATAGCATATTACCTGGTTTTTATTTTCAGATATGGATAAAATAGAATTGAGTCTAAAAACCAGTAATTAATGGTTTAAATTGTTTTTAAATTTCAGGATGTCAATTTTAGAATACATATTATCCGCTGCCTTCCTGATCCTGTTGTTTATTTACATTTTAAATACGGTCATCAATGCCAGGTTTCGCAAAAAGACTGTTGATTATCTTAAGAATCAGAAGAATCAGATCAAAGAGCAAGAAAATAAGATCGAAAAATTAGCAGGGCAGATCCGGGATTTAAACAGTGAGAAGGTAGGCCTGCAGAATACAATTAAAAAAAAGGAAAGGGAATATCCTAAAATAGGATTAGTCCTTGAAAAAGGTATTGAGTCGCAATCAAAGAAATTATTGCAATTACTGGAAGAGTCCTTAGCGACTAAATCGATCTCTAAACAACAAAAGGATAAAATAAAAATTGAAGGAGAATCTTTTGGGAACCATGTCAACAATATGATCAGCTGGTTCCAATCGGTATATGGAGATAATGAACCGGAGATCTCTTCATTTGAAATCATTGAACTAACACAAAGTATTATCAATGAGGTTACTAGCATCCTAAAGTATAAGAACATCACATTTATAAATCATATCGGTGAACCGCTCAATGTATCCGCCGACCAAAATATGATAAGTTATTCCATAACCACAATAGCTACTTTATTAGGTATACGATCGGTAAGTGGAAACACCATGTATGTGGATGTTGAGAGAACGGGAAAAAAGTGCTTAATGACTTTTGAGGATTCAGGGCCTGGTGATGATGATGAACTGATCAAGGATCTGGCTGGGGAAAAATATGAAGCAAATAATATAGAGCGACTGAAAGATTTCTCTCACATTTCTTTTATTATGGCCAAAGACCTTATAGAAAAAAATGGGGGGAAATTATGGACCAGTTCCATTATGGAAGTTGGAATTAAAATATCATTTTCAATACCTATAGAATAAAAATCAATATTATGGAAAAAAGAAGATCGTTTTTCAAAAAAATGGCCGGTATTGGAGCAGCAGGGATAATCTTACCCTTTTTTAACAGGGCTAATGCTGGCAATAAGGCTAAAACCGCTTTTATACATCATGTATACTTCTGGTTAAAAAATCCAGATGACCCTGCCGTAAGGGAAAAGTTCGAAAATGGATTAAGGGAAATGGGTACTATTGAATCAATTAGCTTACTGCATATCGGCACACCTGCAGATACCGATAGAGATGTTATTGATAACACCTATCATTATTCATTTTTAATTGGCTTCAAGGACCGTAAAGGGCATGATGTTTACCAGGAACACCCTATTCATGATAAATTCAGGAATGAATACAATGAAATGTGGACCAAGGTTCTTGTTTACGATTCTGTAGATATCTAATTGAATATTGCAAGGACATATTTGGATGGGCAATTGATCCCGTTAACGGATTGCATAAAATTAGAAAGCCTTCAAATTAATTGGTGTATATTAAATTGAAGGCTTTTTAAAATGAATGATTCTGGATAATGCCTGTCTTTATGCGCCAAACTATTTGTTTAATTCAATTTGTGCTCCATACGCTCTGCCGTAAATATAATCCTCAAGATCATGTATTGTAGCTTCCTGATCGGATATAACCCTGTTTACAGCATCGCCAATGGATATTATCCCAACCAGGTCATGATCCTCAAGAACCGGTAAATGCCTAATCTTTTTCATGGTCATTAAATGCAGACATTCCTGAATTGTATTATCTGGCCGAATAATAGTAATTTCCTTTGACATCATATCCCCCACTTTTGTTTCCTTGGAAGTTTTACCCATAAGGATAATTTTTCTTGCATAATCCCTTTCCGAGAATATACCTACCAACTTCCCCTTGTCATCAACTACCATAAGTGCACCGATGTCCTTTTTTGACATCATGACCAGTCCGTCATATACCGTATCGTTTACGTTAATTGTTTCAACAGCACTCCCCTTTTCTGCTAGAAGTTCTTTGACTTTACTTTTCATGAATCCTTAATTAAGTTTAAAAATGTTTTCTTCTAAAAATCTGATTTCCCAGACGTACTCCAGCAAGATATAATTATAAAAAAAATTATGATAAATAAAAGTATTTATCGTAAAAATATTAAATCTGAATTGAAAAAAATCATTGATTTTACTAAAAATCAATTCCACTATTCTAAAGGGCGGTTGTCCTTTTTAATTAGACAAACCAGCCATTAAAAAAATAATTGAAAAAGATTCAGTATTTCCATGAAACAGCAAAATACAATTCGCACTTTTTGATTTTTTTTAAATATTTTTGCAAATCATAATATATCCATTACTTAATATTTAGCATCAATTAATTTTTATAGAAAAATGAGAAAATTATATCAATACAAATTTATTTTTCAATTGGCTATCATTGGATTGTTTGTGAGTTGTTCAGGTGAGTGGTATGCACAAAAAGCAATAAACAAAGGTGTTTCAATCGGACAATTTCAGGAAATGACCTCCACAGGAGAAGAAGCAATTGAAGATGATTCGGACTTTACCGTTTTATTTGACGGCACATCTACTGAAGGTTGGAGAGGATATGGAATGGAAAAAATGCCAACCAGGTGGAAAATAGTAGATAGTGCATTATACTTACCAGGTTCAGGCCGAGGTGAAGCAGGTGCAGAGGATGGAGGAGATATCATTTATGATAAGAAATTCAAGAACTTTCACTTAAAATTGAACTGGAAAATCGGTAAAGGAGGCAATTCCGGTATATTTTATCTTGGTCAGGAATCTCCGAAATACGAAGCTATTTAGCAGACTGCACCGGAGATGCAGGTTCTTGACAAAGGTCATATCGACTGGAATTTAGGTAAAGACGGCAACAGACGGGCAGGATCTCTGTATGATCTGATCCCTGCTGTACCACAAAATGCTAACCCAGGAGGTGAGTGGAATACCGTTGAGATCATTGTTTACAATGGAACCGTGATACATAAGCAAAATGGTGTACAGGTACTTGAATATCATTTGTGGACCGAAAAATGGGATGAAATGATTGCTGGAAGTAAGTTCCCGGAATACAATGAAAACTGGCATAAAGTTGCCTCAGAAGGTTATATTGGTCTTCAGGACCATGGTGACGATGTCTGGTACAAAGACATAAAGATCAAAGAATTGTAGTAATAATATCAGCATAAATCGAAAGGGTTGGGGATTTCTTATTTCCAGCCCTTTATTTAGATTTTATCAGGTCAAAAAGTCTAGAGCAATATATTTAAAAAGTCATTTTGATCATATATATTATGTGTTATTTATATTCAGTTTCTCCTTAAATCACTGAATAAAAGTTATAGAATTATTTATATAATTAATTCTATAATTATTAATTTAATTCAGGAATTATTTTAAGATGAAAATCAGATTTTTAAAGAAAATCACTTACCATTATTCAATTAAAAAAATTCATCGTTCTTTCAATACCGATTGTCCCAAATGAAAGTATGGCATCACAGGCTTTGTCAAGAACAAAAGGTAACTCTTTAATTTCCTCCTGTTTGAATCGGCTTAGCACATAATCAACCTGTTTGCCTTTATAAAAGTCATCGCCAATACCTATCCTTATTCGCTGATAAGCATTTGTCCCAATTACTTTTTCAACATTTTCAAGGCCATTATGACCTGCAGAGGAGCCCTTTTCCCTGATCCGCATATTCCCAAAGGGCAAGGCTATATCGTCAACAACGATTATCATGTTTTTTACCGGTATCTTCAATTCCTGCAGCCAGAAATTGATGGCCTTTCCGCTCAAATTCATATAGGTAGTTGGTTTTATCAGGTGAAACCGTTTCCCTTTATAACGAAATTCAGCAGTAAAAGCATGCCGGGATAAATCAAACTCCGTCTTTTGCAAATCAGCCAGGCGATCAAGTGTGAGAAATCCAATATTATGTCTTGTTAGCTCATATTCTGGTCCAATATTTCCTAATCCAACAATAAGGTATTTCATTTTCCTAGCAAACTATATCTAACGAAAAAAAAATCCTGCCGCAATACGACAGGATTCAATATTATTAATAAGTTACTTCTATTCAGCAGATTTCTCTTCTCTTCCACCTTCTTCTTTAGGTGCGGCCTCTCCACCTTCTTCAGCTCCCTCTTCTCCTTCTTCAAGTTCTTCCTCTTCCAGCTCATCCTCCTCAAGTTTAGCTATCCTTGGAATGGAAACAGAAGCTATAGATACCTGTGGACTGTTAAGGATCTCAAAATTGTCAACCTCAACTTCCTTTACTTTAATGGTCTGACCAAGCGTTATTTCCGATATATCAAGATCAATACTCTCCGGCATATCCTTTGGCAAAGCTCTTACAAGTAAGGTCCTCGTATTTACCATTAACTTACCCCCTGCCCGGATTCCCGGAGAATCTCCGAAAAACTTCAGTGGAACCTGCATTTTAATGGCTTTACCTTCATGTAATTCCATAAAATCTACATGCAGGATCATTTCACTTACCGGGTGAAACTGAATATCCTGTAATATGCAATTGTATTTTTTTCCTTCAATATTCAGTTCAACAAAATGAATTTCCGGTGAATAAACCAGTGATCTGAACAATATCATGGGTGCGTGAAAATGCACTTGCTCATCACCCCCATAAATAACACAAGGCACGTTGCCTTCTTCCCTCAGCTTTTTCGATTCACTTTTACCGAGATTTGCTCTTTTATACCCTATAATCTCTAAAGTTTTCATATGTTTTAATTTAAATAATTATGGTTAACGAAACCTGCCTATTTGGTCAGGTTTTAATTTCTTTTAAGTTTAATGTATAAATAATGAACTAATTGACTCGTGATTATGTGTCTTTCTGATTCCCTTGGCAAATAAATTGGATACAGTCAAAACCTTTATTTTCGGCGAGGGTTTCCTAAGCGGAATGGTATCAGTGACCACCAACTCTTCAAGCTTTGATCCCTCTATGTTTTCATAAGCATTGCCTGTTAACAGAGGATGAGTACAAATCGCCCTAACAGATTTTGCGCCTTTTTCCATAATTATATCCGCAGCCTTAGAAAGGGTACCCCCGGTATCAATCATATCATCAACAATGACCACATCCTTATTTTCAACATCACCGATTACCTGCATTGAAGCTACCTCATTGGCCCGTTTTCTGTATTTGTCGCATATTACAAGTTCAACTGCAAAATGCTTGGCAAATCCTCGTGCACGGCCAGTGCCTCCAACATCCGGTGCGGCAAATACCGGATCATTCAATCTGAGTGTCTTCAGATATGGAATAAAAATATATGAACCATCCAGGTGGTCAACAGGTATATCGAAGAATCCCTGGATCTGCCCCGCATGCAAGTCGCAGGTCATTAACCTGTTAGCGCCGGCGGCAGTTAAAATATTTGCGACCAGTTTAGCACCAACCGATACTCTTGGTCTGTCTTTCCTGTCCTGCCTGGCATATCCAAAGTAGGGAGCAACCACAGTTACGTATTTTGCGCTGGCCCTTCTTGCCGCATCAACCAACAGTAAGGTTTCAATAAGGTTATCAGCTGGCGCATTGGTAGAATTTATAATAAATACATCGCATCCCCTGACTGACTCTGTATAAATTGGCAATATTTCACCATCACTGAATCGCTGAATTGTTAATGATCCGAGAGGTTTACCAAACTGTTGTGCTATCTTTTCTGCAAGGTACCTTGAATTGGTGCCAGAGAAAATTTTAACAGGAGCCATTTATCTGATTTCCGTTTTGTTGAATTTTTTAAAAATAAATTAATCCCGATTACTACCGGGATTAATATTTCTGTTGTCCGACCAGGGCTCGAACCTGGACTCTTCTGGACCAAAACCAGACGTGTTGCCAGTTACACCATCGGACATTGCCCTCCATTTTGGAGGTACAAAAATAGAACTATTTTAGTGAATATGTACATGATTGAGTAAAAAAGTCGATAGTATTAATTCGACTTGTTTATTCAGTTTTACGCTGTATCTGATGTTATTTGCACTGTTTACAGATTCTTTATCTAACATATTTCATTCGTTTTCCTACAATTCATATACTTTTCTTCATTGACAGGGACTCCGAATAATCATCTGAACTAATTAAATACAATAGGTTCTCTTTCTCTAACACATTTCCTATATAATAAATTTATTATTAATTTTTGTTGTCCACATTAGTGTCCATGTCTGATATTCCTGTCCTAAACAAATTGTAAAAAATTATGGCAACAGTGTGGGTATCTGAAAAAGAAGTAAGAAAATATTTTTAAAGATTTTACATAAATCATTCTAATTTACGTTATTAGGGTACAGTAGGTATTGATTTTTTGAATTCCAAAATTTATATATTACCATGTTCACCAGTAAAGACCAAAAGATTGTTGAAGAAGAATTAAACAATTCAAATAATCTAATCTAAGAAAGTGTCAACCTAAGTCCGAAGTATTATATTATTATTTATAAAATATTACACCTTTGAACAGTTCAAAAGTATGAATTAACTTTAACCTGAATTATTTCGTTTTAATTTGAAGACACACAAGAAGTTCCAAATACAATCAAGAGCTCTTACTAGCATCACCAACAAGTTTTCGATATCAAGAATCTACGGATTATCCCAAGACTACAGATGGTTAATCTTTGGTCAACAGTAACACCCTCACTCCACCACCAGGTGACTTATCCCTTGGTACAGTTATTTGAATGTCGCCTAATTGTTCAACACTGACTGTCTCTACTATACCGTCCCATAAATCAGTAACTAACATTTCTTCATTATCGCCAAATCCCAGTTCTTCTAATGGGATCTTTAACCTGAATGTTATGTCCTGCTCGATATCATTGTTCCCTAAAACTATTGCAGCTTTTTCCCCTGGGATAAAACGGGCATATGGTTTTACCAGGCTCTCTGGATCTGAGGTAGATGGAATATTTATAAGTTGAGCTTCATGCCAGTTATTATGAAAAATATCATTGTGATCATGTCGTATACTGCTGATTTTTTTAAAATCATTTATCACCCACTCCTGTTCTTCCAGGTCATCCCAGTCAATGTAGGAATGGAGTAATTTGCCTCTAAGTCTATGATGCATTACACCAGGAACACCAAAATGGGTGGCATTGAATAAATCACCGACCATCATCCACGGAACAAAAGGGGCAAACATCAGGTTGTGGCCGAAAAGAAATCCACTTCCCTGTATCTGGTAGGCACCTTCCCTGTAACAGGTATCCTGATCATAATTGTAAGGACAGGGAACCATGGAATTGTGAGAACTGATATCTTTCAGTACATAAGGGTCCTCTGCTGTTATATTCATATAATCCTTCAAAACGAAGCGGCTTTTCCGGACCTGCCAGTTTGCTTGAGGATTTTCCATATCCATCGATACCTGAAAACTGCGCCAACCAGCCCCTCGAATATGACCATCCAGATGGACATTTTCCGTTGCCAGCAAAAGTTGTTTGCCTTTTGAGACACTTTTTTCAAGAATGGAATCCCAAATATATTTTCGATAGGCTCGGCCTGCAACATCAATTCTCCAGCCATCCAATCCTACCTCTGTACACCACCAAGCATGCGTGTCGATAATATATTTAACTACATCCGGATTATTCAGATCAAATACACGTTGACCAAAAAGATCGTATTCTTTGTCAATAAACCAGTCTGGATGCTCAGTAATCATGGGCGAAGTTTGAGCAACTCCGTAGTGATTTGTATTGCTGATCACTTTGATATCTTTATCATGAGCAGTATTAATAAGTGTCTTAATGTCATCAATGCTGCCAAGAGTTGGATCTGCTTCATGATGTCGAAGAGCATACAGGTTCGTGCCAGGTGTGTGATAATAGACTGTATACAGGCAAATGACATTGACACCCAGTTCTTTTAAAAAATCCAGTTTTTCAATGATGCTGAGATAGGATGCATCACCGGATTCATTTTCCCAGTTTTGGGGATTATTATAATCAGGATGATTAAATGCCCGTATGGGAATTTCAACAATAACTGCATTTTTGAGCCAGTCAGGAGCAGGGTATAAAGGATCCTGGAATTCAGAATTATCTGGAAATTGCATAAAGCTGTCACCAGTTTCCGGGGTATCAGGCTTACAGCCGATCGCACATAAGATAGCTGTAAGGAATATTATACATATTCCGGATAAACACTCAAAAATTGATTTTTGAATATGCATAGCAAATACAAGATTATTTTATATCAAATTAGTAGTTAAACGCATATTTTAATAGATATAATTTGTTTTATTAGCGTACCATTATACTTTTTGATGAGATTCTCATAGAAAGCATAGTTTTTTCAGCACTTCAAATGCTTTATCCTCATCCGTACCCATAAGTTTTGTGTATCCAACGAGGTCTGAGAAAAGTATTGCAGCATGACGTCTTTGGTCAGACATAAATCATAAAATTTGTATTATAACATCCCTTCTTCTTCCAACCAGACTTTTACCCTGTTATGTTCTTTCTGGTTTTGCGCTTCCATATAGGACAGAATCTTCTGGAATCTATCTTCTTCTCGGATACTGTTAAATAAAGGATCGTATTTTGCCCAAGTCACCCACCAT
>CAYMFU010000175.1:0-5876 GCA_964389805.1 uncultured Roseivirgaceae bacterium
GGGTTGAAATTCGGCATAGTAATGATGTGCATCATTGTTTATTGGATGATTCATCCACATATGCAGAAACAAGGGTTGGTCGACCGGAAAGGCACCAATAAAGGTAATATCCTCTTTGGTGTCGTAACCCGCATTCCATCCTTCTTTCAGGAAAAATGCCCGACCATAATATTTTTCCGGCTTCATTCTGTATTCATGCAATCCATCCAATTCCGGAATGGTAAATACATCTTCAGTCCAGTGTTTCTGCCCCAATACTAATATGGGTTGGGGGCCCAATACATTAGCCTCCGGATTCTTAAAAGTTAAAGCATACCGGACTTCCAGTATTGGTGAATTCCCATACAGAGTGAAAGTTTTTTGGAGGCGGTTCCCATAATAATCGGTCCACATCCTCACCCTGACCAATCCCCTTTCTTCTGTCTCGATCTCCGCGTTATATACCTGGTGGGTTTCCATACTGCCCTGTCCCAGAAAATCTTCAAAACCCCCATACGGATAATATCCTCTTTTTCTGAATGGGCGCTTATCATCTATCGCTTTATCAGGCCATAGTTTAAATAGAACATTATCGTTACGACTCTTTACAATATATTCTATCACTCTAGCCCCGGTTGCCAATAAGGTTATCTGGACACTGTCATTTTCCATTCGGTATTCATTCACCCCGTCGCTGTTCAGATCTACCTCATAAACATAAGGTTTACCTTCGGGTTCACCCACTCCCAATTGGGAAGTATATACATCGCCTAGTGCTGATACCTTTACCAGATATTTTCCTGCTGACAGGTCCAATTCAAAATGCAGATCTTTAAAAGCTCCCTGCTGAACTTCACAACTTTGTTTAGATTTAAATTTTATCTTATTCCCATCTTCAATGTCCAGAACCTGAACATTTACGGGAAAGGATGATTTACCTGTAAAATTATGAATAGTGACCGGATAGCTAACTGTAGGAGCGTGTGCATATAAAAGTCTGGGTACGGAGATAGTCTCCGGAAGGTCCAGCATGGTTAGTGTACTTTTTTTGTTCTTTCCCCATGAAAAATGAACAGCTACCGGATTTGTTTTACCCATAGCTGACATTTCCGGGTTAAGCTTAAGCTGGAGGGTTTTTTCACTTCTCGCCGGAAGATCCAGGGTATTCGAAAAATTGTCCTGAATTTGCAATGATTCCGGCAGGGATATCTCAATATTGCCGGATATTGGATCAGGGGAAGTGTTTCTTACCGTAATCTGCAGATTATAATCGGTAATTGCAGCCGATAAAGAAATATGATCACCAAAATATTCCTCCAGAAAGATCCTGTCCAATAATAGCATCTGTAGTGTATTTCGGTATAATGCAGGCCCCATCATTTTTCCTTTTTCCAGTACACCTACTTCCCGGCGTGAAAGAATTGCATCCCACATTGTTTCATGGTTGAGTTCATCTCTCTTATCAATAAAAAGAACCATGCTGGAAAGGGCATTATCTTCCAGCGTACCGGTGCTCAGAACAAATGGAACGTCTTCATTATCAATCTGTTCCTTATTTCCTTCCTCCGCCATATATCCATCATAATGTAAAGGATCAGCCAGAGTATCCCAGACCTGCCTGAATACATACCCGCCTTTTTTATGGGCATAATCGATCCATGATTCCTTAGTAAACATACTTTGTACCTGTAACCCTTCATAATCCTTACACCCGAAAATCGGAGCGAATCCAACTTCGGTAACTACGGGTAGTTTTATTTGTGCAATCCAATCTTCCAGTTCATTTTTCGCTAGGAAATCCATATACCCGTTGAAGACGAACCAACTGCTCCCTTCATTCATTCCCTGTCCTATAACTTCAAGAGGATGTCCATCCGTACAAGTAACACTTTTCAAAAGTGTTTCAGCACCAAACCACCCTTTGTATATATTGAATTTTCCTATAATTTCTTTTGTGTTATCAATATGCTTTTTCAATAAGCTTCTGGTATTTTTATTTGAAGAACTAACCACGAATAGTTTTCTGTCACCATTTTCTAATACAAAAGCATTTGCTCTTATCAGGTCAGTGGCACCATATTGGTGGCTCCTTAGTTTTTCCCTGGCCAAGTCATCAGAAGGCAATTTCCCCATTATAGGTTCACCTATTTCAGAATCTGGATCAATAAAAATGAGTATGTTATCCTGCCCCAGGGCTGTTTCCAGTTCATCAATATTACTTGTATTCATCTCTTTGTAATTCTCTGTCAACAGACCCTTAACAAATCCTTCCTGCATGGTCAGACCTGGCACACCCATATCCTCGGCTATATCAACTTTACTTTGCTTGATCGTTTTATCAACGTCCAGAGTAGCCATTTTAAATAGATTTCCATAACGGTACCAATTAGTATAAGTGTCATGCCAGTAATTTGTGTAACCATTGAATTGATATCCGGTTTCAATACCTGTAACAGATGAATACGTATCAGAAAGGATATATTTCATATCACTCAATTGCTGAGCTGACCCAATACAACTTAATAATAAAAGGTTAACCAGAATTACATTTCGGATATAATGAATACTATTTTTCTCAAGTGAAGTATTAAGTACCGGGAATCTGAAATTTGATTTCATATTTCGAATATTATATGTTTTTAATCTCCCTGTTTGAAATATTGGGAGGATTTTTATTAAATCCAGAAACAGGATTTTTCAGCACAATTAAAAAATTAATTAGCTCAAGATAAGATAAAATGCATAAGATTCAAACGATCTAAAGTCTGAATTTGAATTGAATCCAATAGTTTCATAAAATTAAAAAATGGGTCTGGTAAGCTTAAATAATTCGATTATATTAAGAAAATCATAATTCCTCAGTTTTAAAATATTTAATACGTGTTAAATTTGACTTTTTAATATAAATATTTTTAATTGGAAGCTTGCTTGCTTAAAAAATTAAAGAGAAACTATTATTACCAAAATCCATTTAAAAATGGCGGATAACTATGAAATTAAACAATAATATTCTGCACATCATCAGAATGTATATCAATTTATAAATCTAAACTTTTAACTAGAACTACATTATTATGGTTAAAAAAATTCTTTTAAATCAAATAAAAAGATCTCTGGTACAACTATTTTCTGGTATCTTTTTTATTTTGATCTGTTCTCCCGCTCTGATGTCACAGGAGATTACCGTGAAAGGTGCTGTGACCAGTAGCGGTGATGGAGGTGCTCTTCCTGGAGTAAATGTTATTATTCAAGGAACCACCACAGGTACTGTTACGGATATGGACGGACAGTACACGCTAACGGTACCCGGAGAGGATGCTACTATAGTCTTCTCCTATATTGGATTTCGAACTACTCAAGAAGTAGTAGGCAATAGATCCGTGATTGACATCATATTGGAATCTGATGCCACCCAACTTACTGAAATTGTTGTGACTTCTCTTGGTATTGAAAGAGAGAAAAAGGCTATCACCTATGCTGCACAAGAGGTCAGGACAAACGAATTGACGGAAGCCCGTCCATTAAATATTTTGGAGGGTTTATCCGGTAAAGCTGCTGGATTATCTGTTGCAAGGGTAGGCTCCGGACTTGGAGCAGAAACTAAGGTGATCATGAGGGGTAACAGATCCATCGCTGGTAGCAGCCAGCCTATTTATGTCATTGATGGTGCTATCATGGGGGGCGATATCAGTAACCTCAGTCCTGATGATATAGAAACCATTACAGTATTAAAAGGAGCAAATGCAGCTGCCCTTTATGGCAGCCGTGCCCAGAATGGTGCTATTATCGTAACGACAAAAACTGGGAAAGGGACGAAAGGATGGAATGTAGAATTGAATACCACCTATATGGGTGCCAAGCCAATTTTACTGACCAACTACCAACAGGAATACGGCCAGGGAAGTGATGGTATTTACAGCCCTAATGGTGTAAGGTCATGGGGGTCAAGAATGGACGGAAGTCAGGTAGACACCTGGCGTCTGGATCCAGACGCTCCATCTTCGGTTGCCTACTCTCCTAATCCGGATAATCATAAAGATTTTTTTGAAACCGGACATAATTTCGCTACCAATCTTGGTGTGTCTACCTCTACACAAAATTCCAGTGCTTATTTCTCCTATACGTTTACGGATGCCGGAGGTATTGTACCTAACAATAATTATGGTGTTAATAATTTAAACCTGAGGTTTAATACATCTATCAATAAAAAATTTATTGTTGATGCTAAAGCAAATTATATACGTGAAAAGTTCGAAAATATATTAGCCACAGGTGAATCCTTTAACAATCCGATACGGGGCGGTTATCGTATACCATCAAATATTTCTACAGCTGATGCTGAAGTTTATGAGTATTTCGATGACGCCGGATTAAGAACCCAGAATTACTGGCGCCCCGATGATAACGGAAACGGTAATCCATACTGGATCGTGAACAGGAATAACAATGAAATGTTACGGGAACGGTTTATTGGGCTTATATCATTGAAGTATAATATAACAGAAAATATAAGTATTCTGGGCAGATCATCTCTTGACAGCTGGAATTCGATTAGGACTGATGAATTATACAATGACTCATATATCATAGCAGCCAATGGTAATTATCAGAAACATTATAGAGATGTATATGAATGGAATACGGATTTTTTGCTGAATTATAATAATGGCTGGGGAAATTGGTCTCTGGATGCCAATCTTGGGGGTCAGCTGCGAAACAATGAGTTATCCCGAACAGATATTAATGGTGACAGAGGCGTAAGTCAGTTGAATGTTCCAAATCTCTTTGCTCTGAGTAACACAACCACAATTACAGCCACAGAAGATTATCAGAAAAAACAAGTTCAGTCACTTTATGGTTTTGTAACTGTGGGTTGGAGAGATGCCATATTCCTTGATGTTACCGGCCGTAATGACTGGAGTTCTACTTTGCCAAAAGACAGCTGGTCATACTTTTATCCATCCGTTGGTCTGTCGGTAGTAATCAACGAATTGTTAAATACACAACCTAGCTGGTTGTCACTTCTTAAGGTCAGGGGATCTTATGCTGAAGTGGGTAATGATACCGATCCTTATCGAACAGCCCGGCTGGCAAATATCACTGCTGGCGGATCAGGAGGATTCCTACAATTGTCAACAACCATTCCAATAGAAAATCTTCTACCTGAATCGACCAATTCAACAGAGTTTGGGATAGATATGGGATTCTTTAGAAACCGCTTAGGGTTTGAATTTACCTGGTATAACACTCTTAGTGAAAACCAATTATTTGCCGTAAATGTTCCGGTGGGCTCTGGGGCTTCCAATGTATTCCTGAATGGCGCCAGTATAGAAAATAAAGGAATGGAACTGGCATTTTTTGCAAAAATCATCCAATCGAAAAGTGGTTTCAACTGGAATTTGGACATAAACTATGGCCAAAACAAGAGCATGGTAGAATCCATTGCAGAGGGATTTGAAACACTGAATGTGGGAGGAGCTGACTTTATGAGACAGTTCAAGTTAGTAGCAGGAGAACCCTGGGGTCAAGTATATTCAAGGGGTTTCCTGAGAGATGACCAGGGAAGAGTTATCGTTCAATCTGATGGCACACCTGCAGTAACTTCAGGTCTCGATGTTCCGGTTGCCAATTTCAATCCTGACTGGCTCGGTGGAATCAGGAACACATTTACATGGAAGGGCTTCAGCCTGTCATTCCTGATAGACATCCGAAAAGGTGGCTCTGTTGTATCTCTGACCAATGCCATTATGTTTGCTGATGGTCTTACAGAAGAAACATTGAATGGCCGGGAAGGCAATCTGGTATTCGGTCAGAATATTTTCGAAAATGAAATTGCAGTAGATGAGGGTGGCAATACAAATAGCATTGCAACTGATGCAGAAACTATGTGGTCCTGG
>CAYMFU010000176.1:0-7717 GCA_964389805.1 uncultured Roseivirgaceae bacterium
AGATTTTTAATGTGTTCTTTATACAAATAGCAGCTTTTGGCTTTCTGGGCACGCTTATAGGCGTTCTGCATGGAATAGGTATCCAGTTGCTGTTGCCTTATATTGTTAAAGATTTTATTCCGGTAGATATTAATATATCTCTACAATGGATGCCTGTACTTGAAGGATTCGCAATAGGCTTAATCATGGCTACCTTGTTTGCATTTCTTCCTCTATCAAATATTAGACTTGTACCACCACTTTCACTGTTTCGTTCGATGGTTGAGGGAGTTGGCAGACGTTCTAAGTTTAAGTCATTTATCATCCTGTTAATCGTACTTTTTCCCTGGCTATTTGCTGTTTTCCAATCAGATAGCTGGCTTTATGGCTCAGTATTTTATACAGGCTTGTTAGTTACTTTCGGAAGTCTGTGGTTAATTGCTCAGGGTTCTGTCTGGTTCATTAAAAAATATTTTCCGGCAAAGTTCAATTTTATTTGGCGGCAAAGTCTGGCTAATTTGTTTCGACCGAATAATCAGACCACCATCATGATCGTAGTGATAGGATTGGGTGCATTTCTAATTTCAGTAATGTCATTAATCCAAAACAGTCTTCTTGAGCAGGTTGAATTTGTTGGTTCAGGGGATCGTTCAAACACAGTAGTATTTGATATTCAACCGCATCAAAAACAGGATGTTCTACAACTGGTTAAGGATTATAATTTACCGGTACAGCAGATCGTGCCGATTGTGACTACCCGCATTAATGCTGTAAAAGGGAAAACAGTCAAAGAATGGCAGGATGATACATCCAGGCATATTCCAAATTGGGCACTTACCAGAGAGTACAGGGTTACGTACAGGGATAGCCTTATCAATTCTGAAGAACTGGTAGAAGGTAGATTGTACCCGGATAAATCTGCCATTGACGATAGTATTTTTGTCTCAATAGAAACAGGATTAGCGGAACGTATGAAGCTCGAAATCAAAGATGAAATAATATTTAATGTGCAGGGTGTACCCCTCAAAACCTTTGTAGGTAGCATCAGAAAGGTAGATTGGCAAAGGATCCAAACGAATTTCATGGTTGTTTTTCCAGAGAAAGTGCTTGAGAGTGCACCGCAGTTCAATGTACTTATTACAAGAATAGATGAAAAAGAAGAATCTGCCAGGTTTCAGCAAGACCTTGTACGGCTCTTCCCAAATGTTTCTGCCATCGATCTTACATTAATACTGGAAACGCTCGATAGCATTTTCGATAAGGTAGCCATGGTCATTCGTTTCATGGCTCTTTTCAGTGTTATTACAGGATTATTTGTATTGTCCGGCGCTGTGATCAATAGCAAATATGCCAGGTTAAAAGACAATGTATTATTAAGGACAATCGGGGCATCAAAAAAGCAACTGGTTAGCATGACACTGATCGAATATACCTATCTGGGAATATTAGCTGGATTGACAGGCAGTTTGCTTGCATTGGTAGCTAGCTGGGCATTATCGGTCTATTTCTTTAAGATGCTTTTCTTTCCGGATTTTATAACATTGATCCTCATCTGGATCGTTATTATTGCCTTAACGGTTATGATAGGTTGGATAAATACCAGATCTATCGTTAACAAACCACCTCTTGTAATTCTTCGAAAAGAGGTCTAGATATCGATACCAATAATCGTTGTTAATAAAGTTAACAACGTTTACATGGTTTTCAACTTTTGCGAATAGGTTTGGTTTTAAACAAGTAGTCTATGATTCTTTAATATAATATTTGACTGTTGATCAATAATTTATATACTTTTATTTCAATAATTTCTTTAAATGTTAATAACATTAATGGATTGAAAAAATATTGGCCCGGGGACCTATGCTATTGCCCATAAATAAGAACTTAAACCAAAAAAAATATTAATAATCACAACGCCGATAAGTAATTTTTAGGCTTTATTTGCCTTTTAGATAGGGAATGTTTTGTAATCGTTCCCGACAATTTTGAACATTTTTTTATCGATATATTATTAGATATGAGTAATGCAGGTTTTTCTATTAAATCCTATCATGATGTAAATCCTATATATCAGAAACTGGATAAGTTATTAAGTCAGCCCATTCTTCCTGTTAATAAGGAGGCGATGGAAAATTATATAAAACATTTTGAAACGAATTGCCCAAAGTCAAGGGAAATATCAAGTAAATCAATAGAAGTTATTCCAGGCGGAGTCCAGCATAATCTGGCCTTTAACTATCCGTTTCCATTGGTTTTTAAAAAGGCAGAAGGCGCATATCTTTATGATATCGACGGGAACAAGTATATTGATTTTCTACAAGCCGGTGGACCAACGGTTTTAGGGAGCAACTATCCGGTGGTAAAAGATAAGGTCATTGAACTATTGAATACTTGTGGACCTTCAACGGGATTATTTCATGAATATGAATATAAGATTGCAAAGAAGATCTGTGAATTATACCCATCGGTAGATCTATTCAGAATGTTGGGGAGCGGCACGGAAGCTGTAATGGCAGCCATAAGGGTTGCCCGGCTGGCTACAAAAAAGAAAAAAGTAATAAAAGTTGGTGGTGCCTATCATGGTTGGAGCGATCAAATGGTATATGGAATGAGAATTCCGGGTACCGGACGGTTTGAAGCTCATGGAATTCCCCGGGCATGCAGCAAGCATACACAGGAAGTATGGCCAAATAGTATACCATCCCTCGAAAGAAAACTTAGAATGAATAAATTGAGGGGTGGGACTGCTGCGGTAATTCTTGAACCTATTGGTCCGGAGAGTGGAACAAGACCTGTTGACTATGATTATAATAAGAGTGTGAGAGAATTATGTGACCGCTATGGTGCTCTTTTGATATTTGATGAGGTAGTTTCGGCATTTAGAGTTGGATTGAGTGGTGCTCAGGGTTATTTTGGGGTTGAACCGGATTTAACTGTGTTTGGGAAAGTAGTTGCAGGGGGATATCCATCAGCAGGCGGACTTGGTGGTAAACAGGATTTCATGGAATACCTGGCAGCAGGTATACAAGGGGGTAAGAAAAGAGCTATGGTTGGAGGAACCATGGCTGCTAATCCTATCAGTGCCGCAGCTGGCTATTATACCATTTGTGAGATTGAAAAAAATAATGCATGTGAAAAGGCAGGTCTGGCAGGTGATGGATTGACTAATGGATTAAAAACACTTATTGAAAAGTACCAGTTACCTTATGTAGCATATAATCAAGGTTCAATATGTCACCTGGAGACATCCGGCGTAATGTTTGTAAAAATCAACTGGCTTAAGATCATGAAAGTGCTAAAAGATATAAAGGCCAGAAAGCATATGATGGAAGAGATGGGGGCAGCATATATGGCGGAAGGTGTCGTAACACTTGCAGGAAGCCGCATGTATACAAGTATGGCTGATACAGATGAAGTTATTGATGATGCACTGAACAGGTTTGAAAACGTGTTTAAAAATATTACCATAGGCAAATAAGTCAGAACTATAATATGAAGAGAAGATATGTGATCGCTCATGATGTGGGGACGAGCAGCAATAAAGCTGTTCTTATTGATGTTGATGGGAATATCCTTGAATCAGCAACTGTGGAATATGGATTTCAATATCCGAATCCGGGATGGGTGGAGCAATCTCCGGCAGATTACTGGCAGGCTATTGTAGATTCAACTAAAAAAGTGATGGCCCATTCCAGTATAAAAGCTTCAGAAATACTGGGGATTGTATATACTACTCAGGCCATGGGTATAATACCTCTCGGAAGTGATAATAATATTCTGATGAATAATATAACCTGGGTGGACGGTAGAGCAGAAAAGCAGGCAAAGAAGTTAATGAATCGTTTTGCAGGTAAAGCGGCCTTCCTATCCTTTGTTGGAATCGAAATCACGGGAAAGGATGTAATCCCTAAGTTGATGTGGCTTAAAGAAGAAAGAAGTGATATATTCAATAGAACGGAGAAAGTGCTTGATGTAAATGGCTACCTGAAATTTAAGTCTACCGGAAAAATTGTTGCAGAATGGTCAGGGGCATGTTCTTATGCCTTTAACCTGAAAAAAAAGGATTGGGAAAGGATCTTTTTCAAAATAGCTGGGGTTGGAACTGACAAATTGCCTGATTTAACGAGATCGATAGATATAGTAGGTGGACTAACGAAGGAAGCAGCCAGGGAAATGGAACTGGATAAAGGTACTCCTGTATATGGTGGCTGTGATGATACTCAAAGTGCTGCCATCGGAACCGGTGCTATAGGAGAAGGGCAGGCGCATATCTACCTTGGAACATCAGCCTGGGTAGGCGTAACGACAAAAAAAGCTTTAAAATTTAAACACGGAGCTGCGTGCCTGCAAAGTGCTGATCCGAAAATGAACCTATTGGTTGGAATAACTGAATCGGCAGGTGCTAACCTGGAGTGGTTGATCGAGAGGTTTTATACCTGTGAAAAGGAAGACTTGAATATACAGGATATATACCGGGTTATGGATGAAGAAGCCAGTAGTGTAAAAGCTGGTTCTGACCATTTGATATTTACTCCATGGCTATTGGGTGAAAGATGCCCTGTAGCTACAACTACTACAAGGGGTACTATTTTTAATTTGAGCCTTGAGCATACCAGAGGCCATTTTGTCCGGGCATTGGCAGAAGGAATTGGATATAATTTAAGATGGATCATTGAAAATTACGAAAAGGATTATGGCTTTCGTATATCAAGCTTAAGAATTACCGGAGGGGGTTCTCAAAATGACCATTGGATGCAGATCTTTGCAGATGTTATTCAAAAAAAGATAGAAACGACCAACCAGCCAAAAATGGCCGGAGCTATTGGTGCTGCTATGTGTGTATTCGTTGGTTCAGGGATATTTAAAGGATTTGATGATGTAAATAAAATTGTTAGAAAACATAGAGTGTTTAATCCCGATCCCTCGAATTTTGAAATATATAATAAGCTGTTTGTAGATTATAAAAACATATACCGCTCCTTAAAAGCGACATATATTAATGCAAATAATAAAAGATATAATTTAAATTGATTTTTTGAAATGATAATACAGGAAGCCAAAGAACTCGTTTGTGAATCCGGTAAAATGCTATTGGAAAAAGGTTATGTATCAGGAACCTGGGGAAATATTAGCTGTAGAATTAATGATACTTTAATGGCAGTAACCCCAAGTGGCAGAGAATATGAAACCATGGCGCCTGATGATATCGTCATAGTCAACTATATCGACCACACTTATTCCGGGGAAATTAAACCCTCATCAGAATTTAAACTACACACAGAGATTTATAGATCAAGAAAAGAAATTCAAGCCGTTATTCATACCCATCAGATGAATGCTTCTACCGTAGCAGCTGCAAGAAGAGAAGTCCCCCCAATACTTGATGATATGGCCCAGATCATTGGTCCCAGCATTAGAGTTGCAGACTATGCACTTCCAAATACTAAAAAAATAGTAAGGGCTACCATGAAAGCTTTAAAAGGAAGGTATGCGGCTTTAATGGCAAACCATGGTGCAGTATGTGTTGGTCGGGATATGAAAGAAGCCTTTACGGTATGTGATGTATTGGAAAAAGCTTGCAAGGCTTTTATTGAAGCAGAATTTCTAGGTGGTGCTAAGGGAATTAATAAATTTGAAGCATATATTATGCACAAATACTACCTGATGAAATACTCCAAACAAAAGAAGAAATAAGGTAATGGGTAGGATTCCTCTTTTAATCGTCTCCGGGCCTCTGTAAAAAGTATCTCCTTTCTAAGATATCATAGAAATAACTGCAGCGAATAATTTATATGCACAGTTAATTAAAATATTACAAGATAAGGCTATTTATTTCATCAAAAATTAAATTAATTTCATCTTTTTCCTCTATAAATGTAATTTTTACATATTTTCAAATTATTTTTGTTTCCAGATTCAAAAATTACCCATACTTACCCTACTTGAACTGTTCCGTTATCTTCTGATTTTATAAAGATTGGAATCCCAAAGACAATATCATTTTTGGAATAAATACCAATGTTAATTAGAGCAAGTTATGACTGCGATAATGCTTGTATCAACTGCAGACTATGCTTATAATGAAGGGATTATAATATCGAGTTTAAAATCAGGTTTTGATTGCAATATATAATTGTATAATATTACTGAACGAAAAATTTGGAAAATACGTAAACATTTCCCGATTATTTAGTTCCAGTTTAAAAGACGATGAAGCGAACAGGTTGTATTATAGATCGAGTTTTGCTTAAATTTATTAATAGATCAATTATTCGCCTGTCTGAAGAGGCATTTTTCAAGAAACATTTTTTAGGTATGAGACTTACTATACTTTTAATATTTGTAGTGATATTTCAGGCAGCTGGAGGAACCTTCTCCCAATCATCTGATTTAGATAATAATGATCAAGACGAGATTATAGAAGATAATCTGGTCGAAATATCACCATCTTCAACTTTGGAGATAATAACTGTTACAGGTACCGTTATTTCTGCTACCGACCAGACACCTTTGCCGGGTGTAAATGTTATAGTTAAGGGGACCACCGTTGGAACAATCACAGATATTAGTGGCAAGTATTCATTAGATGTAGAAGCAGATGGCACCATCCTTGTTTTCTCTTATGTGGGATTCTTAAATGAAGAAATAGAAGTAGGGAATCAAGATGTGATAAATGTTTCATTGGCTGAAAGCATTGAAGCATTGGAGGAGATTATCGTAACCGGACTTAGTATTGAAAGAGATAAAGAATCATTAGGGTATTCAGTGACACAACTGCCAGGTGATGAAGTGAATAAGGTAAAAGCAGATAACTTCGCAAATGCCCTTAGCGGTAAGGTTGCAGGACTTCAGATTACGGAATCAGCCACAGGTGTTGGAGGATCAACCAGGATCATCTTACGTGGTATCACTTCTATTTCAGGTAACAACAGGCCTCTCTTTGTAATTGACGGTATCCCTATGCTATCCGGGTACAATCGCGAAAATAACACCTCTAAAGATGGGGGAGATGCTCTGGCTGATATCAATCCTGAAGACATAGAATCGATATCCGTATTAAAGGGAGCAGGTGCTGCAGCTGTTTATGGCAGCCGTGCGGCCAATGGTGTAATATTGATCACCACAAAAAGAGGAGCATTAAATAAGGGCTTCAATATTTCTTTTAACTCAACATATATGAGAAATGATCCCCTGGTCTTGCCTGACCTGCAGAATGTCTATGGCCAGGGAGGTCTTCGAGGCAGATATCCCATTACAAATCCGAATAATACGGTTCTTGATCATCCCAGCATTTGGAGTTATGGCCCTAAAATGGATAGCAGTACTGTAATAGGATGGACAGGGGAGGACGAAATTTTTGCTTCCCCGGAGAATCAGTTTAAATATTATTTTCAGACGGGACAATCATTTATAAATAACCTTGCTGTTGATTTAGGAAATGAAAATTCATCTTTAAGGGTATCACTGACCGATCAGCGGACCAGCGGAATTGCACCGGGCAATAATTTGTCAAGACAAACTTTCAGTGCTCGCGGTTTCACTAGGCAAAATATATTTGAAATGGATGCGAAAGTAACCTATATACATCATAATGTGGAGAACAGACCTATTTTGATGGAAAATGGAGGAAATGCTCCACTAGGTTTATCAATCCTGCCGAGGAATATAAGTGCTCAAAGCCTGGAAGAAAATACGACCGACGAATTTGGGAATGAGATGACCTGGCTTCTAGATGAAA
>CAYMFU010000177.1:0-59033 GCA_964389805.1 uncultured Roseivirgaceae bacterium
ATGGACCCGCCGCCAGGAAGGCTCAGGTAGGCGATGTAATCATAATTATAACCTATGCTTCTATGACTCCGGAAGAATCAAAATCTCATAAACCTGTGGTTATTTTTCCGGATGATAAAAACAAACTACCCCAATAAGTCCCTTGAAAGTTTTCAGATCCATTCTAAAGTATACTTTTACCTTAATAATTGCATTCGGATTACTGTGGTATGTATTCAGGGATATTGATCTCGGCCTGCTTTTCGAAAAAGTTAAAAAAGCAAATTTCACCTTCGTTTATATCTCAATTGCTCTATCCCTGTTTAGTCATTTCCTACGGGGGTACAGGTGGGCGATACTGTTGAAGCCTTTAAACTATAAGGTAAATTCTTTCCGGGCATTTATAGCTGTTATGGTGGGGTATTTTGCCAACCTGCTTTTGCCTAGAATGGGTGAGATCACAAGATGCGCTATCCTGAAAAAAACAGATAATGTACCCATACCCGCATCCTTTGGTACTGTAATTAGCGAACGAATAATCGATCTCTTAGTTTTATTATTATTGATCTTCTTGACCATCGTAATTGAGTTTAATACTTTAAGGACCTTTTTAACAGATTATATAAATTGGATCATTGCAGGTTTTAATCTGACCAATTACCTGGTTTTAGGAGGAATCCTGCTTGGTATAATTTTGATTGGAATTTATTTATTCCGGAGAAACAAAGAATCCATACATTCTTCAAGTATATATCAGAAATTCAGGCCCCTTCTGCATGATCTTATCAGTGGGTTGAAAAGTATCTGGAAAGTTAAAGAGAAAACCTCCTTTTTTGTTTCTACAGCGATGATCTGGATTCTGTATTATTTAATGTCATATGTGATCATTTTTTCATTTCCGGAAACATCGGATCTTGATTTCTTTGCAGGATTGTCAATTTTAATGGCAGGAGGACTAGGGATGGCTGCTCCGGTACAGGGTGGGATAGGCACATATCATGCTTTTGTTGGTGGTGTCCTTATGCTTTATGGGATTAGCAAGGAGGATGGTGTTTTGTTTGCCACTTTATTACATACGTCTCAATTTGTATCGTTTGTGGTATTTGGAGGGATCAGTTTTATAATCAGTTTATTTTTACATAAAAATCCAAATGGAAACGAGCCGGAAAATATTACCTCTTGATGAAGGGATCAAAACAATTAGTAGTTGGAAACAGAACGATTTTAAAGTTGTGTTTACTAATGGCTGCTTTGATATTCTCCATCTTGGCCACCTGGATTACCTTGAAAAATCAAGAAATTTTGGCGATAAACTGGTGATTGGATTGAATACGGATAAAAGCGTAAGCCAATTGAAGGGGCCTAACCGTCCCGTCAACAATGAATACGCCAGGGCAAGAATGCTAGCGGCCATGTCATTTGTCGACCTGGTCATAGCTTTTGATGAGGAAACTCCGCTTGAATTGATCCAGAAGGTCAAGCCTGATATTCTCATTAAAGGAAAGGACTACTCTATCGAAAACATTGCAGGTGCTGAATTCGTATTGGGAAATGGTGGTGAAGTCAAAACAATAGATTTATTAGAAGGATATTCAACAACTGAAATAATTAAAAAAATAAAAAAATATTAACATGATCATCGTTATAGCTATATTTTTTATGATTGTAAGTTTTGCAGTCAGCTCAACATTAAAAAACAAGTTTAGGAAATATTCCAAGATCGGTTTGAAAAATAACCTGACGGGTGCCCAAATTGCTGAATTGATGCTTGCCGACAATGGGATCCGGGATGTACAGGTTACATCAGTTAAAGGGCATTTAACAGACCACTACAATCCAATGAATAAGACCGTAAACCTGAGCGAGCAGGTATATTATGGAAAAAATGCAGCAGCAGCAGCCATAGCATCGCATGAGTGCGGGCATGCAGTTCAACATGCGATGTCTTATGCTCCTCTAAAACTCCGAAGTGCATTGGTTCCCATACAAAATGCAAGTGGTAGAATATTGAATTTTGTTGTGCTGGCCAGCATATTTGGCTTTGGCTTTTTATATGGCACCTTCCCAACCGACCTGGTTCTTCTGATCATTATAGGGTGTTACTCTGTATTGACCTTGTTTGCTTTCGTTACCCTACCTGTAGAATTTAATGCAAGTTCCAGGGCTTTGTCATGGGTACAGGACAGGAATATTGTTGATGCCTCAGAATATAAAATGGCAAAAGACGCCTTGAAGTGGGCCGCCATGACCTATGTGGTTGCAGCTTTAGGATCTCTTGTCTCTCTTCTATATTATGTCATGATATTCTTAGGAGGATCAAGAGATTAATTTTATATTGCATATAGCACGATTCTAAAACTCTTTTTATGGATTTTTCCCTGAGTGAAGAACACCTGGCCGTTCAGGAAGCGGCACGTGAATTTGCTCAACATGAACTTCTTCCGGGAATCCTTGAACGGGATGAAAAACAACAATTTCCATTTGATCAGGTGAAGAAAATGGGAGAAATGGGCTTCCTTGGAATGATGGTTGATCCAAAGTACCAGGGTAGCGGTATGGATACTCTATCCTATGTGATCGCCCTGGAAGAGATTTCAAAAATTGATGCAGCTGCTGGGGTGATCATGTCCGTTAACAATTCCCTGGTTTGCTGGGGCCTGGAAGAATATGGCAGTGAATATATAAAAAATGCATACCTCGCTCAGCTTGCACCTGGTGCTGTCCTGGGCGCCTTTTGTTTGTCAGAACCTGAAGCTGGATCTGATGCTACAGCAATAAAGACAAAAGCTGAAGATAAAGGGGATCATTATCTCTTAAACGGGATCAAAAACTGGATCACTAATGGGGGCAATGCTTCTGTATATCTTGTCATCGCACAGTCTGATCCAAGTTTGGGGCATAAGGGCATTAATGCTTTCGTGGTTGAAAAAAAATGGGATGGTATCCAGATAGGACAAAAGGAAAATAAATTGGGGATACGCAGTTCAGATACGCATTCAATTATGTTCAATGACGTTAAAGTCCCCAAATCAAACTTATTAGGAAAAGAAGGGATGGGTTTTAAAATCGCTATGAATATTCTGAACGGGGGCAGGATCGGTATCGCTGCTCAGGCTTTGGGTATTGCTTCCGGGGCCTACGAACTTTCGCTAAAATACGCTCTCGAGAGAAAAGCTTTCGGCAAACCAATTTCGGAACACCAGGCCATACAATTTAAACTCGCCGATATGCATGCTTCCATTGAAGCAAGTCGCTTGCTATCATATAAAGCAGCTTATTTGAAAGATCAGGGAATTCCCTTCACAAAAGAAAGTGCAGTAGCCAAACTGATTGCCTCACAAACTGCAATGGACGTAGCTAACGAAGCCATCCAGATCCATGGAGGATATGGTTACGTAAAAGAATATCATGTTGAAAGAATGCTACGTGATGCAAAAATCACCCAGATTTATGAAGGAACCTCTGAAATTCAAAGACTTGTAATTACCCGTGAAATTCTTAAATCTATATAATTTTATTACCCGATCTTAGTTAAATACAATTCATAAATACACTATTGCAAGAATTGAAATTTGCAAATATTTAAATCAGATATACATATTCCAAAATAATTTTGTACTTTTACAATATATAATTTGTATTTTACAATTATATTATCGTTATTGTATAACTATTTTACAAAATTGTCCAATTTGGGAGTGTAAGATTTAATTATAATGAGATGGAAGATTATAATAAGATAATTGAATCATTAGGAATAAAGTACAATAAATCGAAGAATATTAAGATTATTCAGTCGGTATCCAATGAAAATTTCTATGATGTAGAAAACACAGTTTTTATTGTTCATAATGGGGAGTTGAGATACGGCCCGGACAACGAGGTGGTACAGAAAGGGGAAGTATTATTAATACCCGGTGGGAGAAATGTATCAATTACCTATGGAAATGCAATGAATTCAAAAGGATCATCTGATGCCTATATCACCCGAAAAGAATCATTCTTACAAAGCATAAATTATTCCGAGATATCGAACTCTACACAGGAGATATTCAGCTATATAACTTTTGAAGCAAAAGTTTTTGACTCAGTTAATTTCTTTGCTTCTCTTGACATACCTCCTTTTATAATCAAGAGCAAACAGATAAATTCCCTTATCAGCACCATCTTATCTGAATCGGAGTCATCATCTGCCGGACATGAGCGGGTTGTTAAGGCATTAACGGAATATATGGTTGTAGAAATTACCCGGTATATTATCGACAATCAATTATTTGTTGAACAACTGGCCACGAATGTTACCTATTTTAAAGATCCCAGACTTATTGATATTTTCACTTATATCCGTGAGAATCTTCAAGGGGACTTGTCGAATAATATATTATCCAGTGTTGCCAATGTATCTGAAGACTATGTAGGACAGTATTTCAAAATGCTTACCGGGATAAATCCCCAGGACTACATAGAGTACCAGCGTATGGAAATGGCTGTGAACTTGCTTAGAACTTCAAAGAAAAGCATTCGTGAAATAGGACGGGATGTTGGGTATAAGGACACTGCTTATTTCTGCAGAAGGTTTAAAATGATGTTTGGTATTCCAGCTGGTAAAATGAGAAGAAGAGAATCTTTAATGAATATTTAAGGATTCATTGAATTTTTTCAGCACGTAAGAAACATCTCTAATAAAATCAGGATTCTGTTCTATTTTATTGCCGATCACAATCACATCAGCACCAGCATGAAGTGCATTTATTGCTTTCTCGGTACTATTAATACCACCACCTACAATCAAAGGAATATCAATTGATTTCCTAACTTGCTGGATAATCGATCCCGGTACAGGATTAAGGGCGCCGCTTCCTGCTTCTAGGTATATTAGTTTCATACCAAGCAGTTCACCGGCAATAGCTGTAGAGGAAGCTATTTCGGGTTTATCATCAGGAATTGGATTTGTAAAACTTAAATAGGATACCGATGTAGGGCGTCCTCCATCAATTAGCATGTATCCAGTAGGAATAACCTCAATATTACTTTTCTTCAATGCAGCCGCAACAGGTACGTGCTGTCCGATCAGCAATTCCGGATTTCTTCCGGAGATAAGTGATAAAAATAAGACAGCATCTGCTGATTCTGAAAGATAGAGACCATTTCCAGGAAACAGGACAAGAGGTATATCCGTTCTTGATTTTAAATACTGAATGCATGGATTAATATCCGGATTCTTAATCAAGCTTCCACCAATAAATATATAATTTACGTGATTGCCCTCAAGTATCTTTAAAAATTGAGATAGCATGCGCTCGCTATTGTAAACTTCCGGATCTATTAAGACAGAAAGAGATTTTTGATTTGAAGCGTATGATTTCAGTAAATGACTATATATCCCCTCATTCATTTTCTTCCGGTGGATCACTAAGTAATTTCACAATATATTCACGAATTAAGGCTAGCAACACAAGTGCAGCTTTATCTGAAAGGCTTTTTATAAGTATATTTCTGCTTTCAATTCTTTCTGCTTTTGCATTGCTGATTTCATGATGGTCTTTATCTTTCTTTTTTCCTAAAATAGCCCTGACTCCAAGATAGGAAATCAGCATAGCACCGCCAATAAGCAAAAGCCGTCCACCCCACTGCGTCGCTGATTCAGAGAGGCTTGTAAGATCTTTATTAAGCGTTTGTTCAAAATCGTCCGACGCTTTTAACAACTGGTCCTTTTTATCTTCAATCTTATTACTCATAATCTTCGTCCTTTTCAGTATCCTCCTCCTGAAACATCATATTAGTAATTGAGTCTGCAATCCGCACCCTTAATAAATACACGACTATCCCACTTAATAGATAAAATCCCGTTACAATCAGAAAGCCTAAATACTGGCTGTCAAACAAATCATTCAGCAACCTGCTAATGAAATGGCTTAAAAAAAGAATGAATAACATCCCGACCATTGAGAAGATGATCACCAGGACCAAAATGGACAATGCCTTAGCAATTTCTTCCTTGAACTGGATCTTATATAATTCTACCTTGGTTTCAATAAATCCAATCAATGCATTTACAATATTTTTAATCCGGAATATATCCAGGAATTTTTTGTTTTCGCTCACCGTTATGTTTGTTAATTTTATTTAAGTTAACAGGATTTTAAAAATAATAAAAACAAGTGAGAAAATATGTATTAAACTGATAATGTCCTTACCTGTTGAAAAAGATAACAATACAAAACATCAAATAAGGTGATCTAACATCTATCCAACAATACAGGAATATGATGTCTTAAAATATTGGATTTACCTTGACAGGTATATTAATAGAAAAGGGATCAGGAAAAACGTCAATATGATATAAAAGAAACCAAATAATCTATTATCACTGGCGAAAATGCCAAATTTCCTTGCCAGCCTAACCGGGAAGTTCCGGATTCGCTCTAAAGGCAAGAAAACGAGAACCCCGATAAAATTGAAGATCAAATGCGCAATGGCCAGGCTAACTGCTGCCTCGGATTTAAATATTGCAGCCAGCATTGCTGTGATGGTGGTTCCTATATTTGCCCCCATGATAAAAGGGAACACAGAAGAAAGCGTAACCTTTCTTGTGGCCACAAGCGGGACAGATAAGGAGGTAGTAATGGAACTTGACTGCAGAGCCCCGGTAAGCAATAATCCCCATGAAAAAGATTTAAAAGGATTACTGAATATATAAGATTTCATCTTATCTTTTGATTTCCCGATTAATAATTTATAAGAGTATCTTGAGAAAAATTTAATAGTAGTGAATAATAAAAGTATACCCAGAATAGCAATAATCCAGTCGTTGTTGACCAGATCGGCGATGCCTACCGTTAAAGGCTTAATAATTGAGTATACCGGTTTTGTCAATCCCATATCAGGTATCATTGGTTTCACGCCCAATAGATTGGTGATATACATAGCTGATCTTGATAAGATCTTGTAATAATATTCCAGTGGGAAAATCACAATGGTTGTTAATATATTGAAAAAATCATGGACAACTCCTGCCGATAGGGCCAGCCTGAATTTGCTTTTACTGGTTATATAACTTAAAGAAATGATATCACTTGTAAGCGTAGTTCCGATATTCGCTCCCATTATAACAAAGATTCCCATATTCAAAGATATGGTACCAGAAGCCACCATCGCTACGGCAATTGAAGTTACGGTGGAGCTGCTTTGGATTAATGCGGTTGTTAATAATCCTATAAAAAGAGAAATAAAAGGCATTTCAGCTACTTTAATTAATTCCCTGGCGGCACCAAGTCCGATAGACGAAAGCGCATAGATCATCAGATCTATGGCGAGAAGAAATAATAAAATGATTGAAAATATAAGAAAAATCCTCAGAATCCATGTTAACACAATCAGATTTTCCGAATAAATAACATTATCTTTTATTGTTTTCCTCATAAAATAAAGTTACCCAGAGGGCAACTTTCAATAATTGGTATCTGGCAAAGATAAGATTATATCCCTACTGGGAAGTTGATTATGCATTAATAGAATATTATCATTTCTTTACCGAAATAAATTTTTATATCTTTTCCTCTGGTAAAGGTTTTGAATTTTGATTTGAATCAAATATCATAAAATCCCGTTGAGCTTTGATAAGATTGACTGTAAATAATAACAGGTTTTTTGTCTCATTCATTATGTTCAGATAAAGTGTGCTGTTTTTTGTTCCGCTTGCTGAATTCTTTATCCTTTTCAATTGATGCTTACTTATAGCCGTTAATCTATCTATCAATCTTTTCTGTTCAACCAATATTCCGTCAATATCCACAAACCCTTTTTCTTTTAACACCAATATGGTAGATCCAAAGAATTTACTAATCTCTTCTCTTAGAAGATTGAGTTCATTCTCCTGTTCGTCAATCAAAGGCTTATGATTATTGTCGATGTAATTATAAATCGGTTTAGAAATGTAAGTTAAGGCATTTACAGTTTCTTTAAGGTAATTTACCACCTGGACATAATAATGTGCTGATTCAACATCGTCCTCCTGAAGTTTCGCTATTATCCTTGGTAGTGTATTTTTAATATGTTTAATGTTCTTATCCAGCTTAGTTATATCTTCTTCAACCTTTACCAATGATTTACGTTTAAACTTGATCAACCCGTTTATTGCCTTATTATATAGATCTGAAACAGTAGTGAGTGTGCCAATTACATTATCATTACATGAGGTTAAAATGCTCTGCCCATTAACTTCCAGGCCTAATAATTCAGTTTCTTCATATACTACTTTCTCACTTTCCCTTTTTTGATGAATCCTATAAGATTTGATTATCAGCAATATAATTGCAATAATCAATAGCATTATAGTAATCAATCCACCAATATGTATCAAATAGGCCAGAATAAATGCAGCAGTAAATGCACTGAAAGCTGTGAAGAACCATCCTCCGATCACGGTAATAACACCCGAGATCCTGTATACGGCACTGTCTCTCCCCCATGCTTTATCTGCCAATGATGTTCCCATGGCCACCATAAAGGTTACATAGGTCGTGGACAATGGTAATTTTAATGAAGTAGCCAATGAGATCAAGGCACTGGCTACTACAAGGTTAACTGATGCCCTGACCAGGTCAAATGATATGCCCTTCTGCTGTTTTCTAGCCTGAAATGCTTTTTGATTGAATTTCCCATTAATAAATCTCAGAATTCCTGATGGAACTACTTTTGAAACGGCTGTAGACAGATTCATGGTACCTCTCACAAGGTTCCGGGCCAGCATGGAAGATTCAAAACGTTCATATCCTTCATCCTGTCGGCTGAGATTAATTTCTGTGGCAGTTACAGATCTTGCTTTCTTAGATTTATATAAAGCGATGACCATAACAAGACCAGCCAGAAGCAACATATAAGTTGGGGTTTGTATTTTGCCCGAAAGGGAGGTCATTACAAAAGCACCAGGCTCTGAAATTTCACTACTGATAAATGACTTTAATGATTCAAGTCCCGCTAAAGGAACACCTACAAAGTTTACGAGATCATTCCCGGCAAATGCCATAGCCAAAGCAAAAGTACCTACCAATACGATGATCTTGAGAATATTAAATTTAAAGACCATGTATATAAGTTGAAGGATAATGGTCCAGCCAATAAAACTGACTACCAAAATATAAAGTGTATTTTGTTTGATCCAATCAACTGTATCTGAAGTTAAGAAGGATGAACCCTTCGCTCCCTTAATAAGAATGAAATAGGTGATTATGGATATGGCTACCCCCCCCCAAATGGATCCAAAATATCTGAGCGTTTTTTCATAGTCAAAGGAAAACATGAGTCTGACAAGCCACTGGATTATCAATCCAATGCTAAAAGCAATCACTACCGATAATAATATCCCGGTAATAATAAGTAAGGCTGAACTCGAGTTGATGTAGTTGCCCAGGGTTCCTACAGAATCTCCCAGAATTGATATTTTAATTAAAGAAACTGCCACGGCGGCCCCAAGTAATTCAAAAACGATAGAAACCGTGGTGGAAGTTGGTAGTGCAAATGTATTGAACAAATCGAGCAATAATATATCCGTCATCATTACCGCTAGAAATATGATCATGATCTCGCTGAAAAAGAACTGATCCGGATGAAAGATCCCCTTTCTGGCTACTTCCATCATCCCACTGGAAAATGTTGCACCAACTAAAATGCCTATTGCAGCAATAAACATAATTAGCTTGAAGGGTGCTGCTTTGGATCCAATTGAAGAATTCAAGAAATTAACAGCATCATTACTTACACCAACTACCAAATCAGAGACAGCCAGAACAATTAGAATGACAACAATAAAAACATAATAAGATTCCATTCGGTTTGGATTGATTTACAATATGGTAAAAGTAGGTTCAATTTTCAATTTTGATTGTGATATGTGCCCTATTTTATATTATTTTTATATTATATATTTGTTAACAGAATGTTAACTTTGAGCACTTCCCAAAAAATCTATTAAGGGATTCATTTTTTGAATAAGAAAAGTACGCAAAATGCACAAATATAATTTGCAAAATATCTATTGATTCAATTGAAGGTTTGACCAATCTAAATAAGAGAAAATGCAATTTGGATTTTATGATTTTTTAAATCTATTCGGCGCCCTCGGGTTTTTTATTTTCGGCATGAAAGTAATGAGCGATGGGATCCAGAAAGCTGCTGGACATAGAATGAGACAAATCTTAAGCTCTATGACCAGAAATAGATTCCTGGGCGTGTTTACTGGCTTTTTAATTACCGCCCTTGTACAATCTTCCTCCGCAACTTCTGTTATGACCGTAAGTTTTGTAAACGCCGGTTTGTTAACCCTGGTAGAATCTGCTGGAGTAATGATGGGTGCCAATGTAGGTACTACAATAACTGCATGGCTTGTTTCTATATTCGGATTTAACGTCAAAATTGTGTCGATATCGCTCCCGATTATTGCTGTAGGGATACCTTTACTTTTTACGAAAAAAAGCAACTTGAGATTTTGGGGAGAGTTCCTGATTGGATTTGCTTTATTATTCATGGGCCTCGATGCCTTAAAATCTACAGTTCCGGATCTGAAAAACAATCCCGAAGTTCTTGCATTTCTATCTAATTATGCCCATATGGGAATTCTATCCGCTATGCTATTCGTTGCAGTGGGCACTGTATTGACTGTTATAATACAATCTTCAAGCGCCGCGATGGCATTGACCATCACGATGTGTTACCAGGGTTGGATCCCTTTTGAAATAGCTGCGCCTATGGTTTTAGGTGAAAATATCGGAACTACAATTACAGCCACAATTGCATCTATCGTTGGTAACGTTCATGCCAAACGATCTGCCAGGATTCATACTCTATTTAATGTTATCGGAGTGGTATGGATGTTATTCGCTTATCCATATTTCTTAAAAGGGATTGATTACCTTATGGTGACTCAAATGGGATTTCCTTCGCCATTTACAAATAGTGAATCTATTCCGATAGCTTTATCCTATTTTCATACATCTTTTAATGTTATTAATGTACTGCTGCTAATTTGGTTTGTGCCTTCTCTTGTCAAAATAGCTATAAAACTGGTTCCCTCCAGAGGAGAACAGGACGAGGAATACCATCTTAAATACATTGGCCGCGGGCTAATGAACACCCCGGGGTTGGAACTACTGGAGGCCCGGCAGGAATTGGGCAATTTTGGGGATATGATAGACAATATGGGAAGAAGATTACGGAAGTTAACAGACAAAGACAAACCCAACAAGCAATTTAAACAGATTGAGAAGATCTATAACATGGAATCTACCTCTGACACAATGGAAAAGGAGATTTCAAATTATATCCTGAAGATCAGTGAAGGTAGATTAACAGAAAAGTCCTCTGTGGAAATTCGAAGTATTTTTTCAATATGCCACGATCTTGAAAGGATCGCCGACATTTTCGCCAAAATTGCGAAAGAATATGAACGAAAGATCGAGCTGAATGCTGATTTTGGCAAAATCCAGGTTGAGGGAATAAACTCTATACAGGAAAAAGTAGAAGATGCCCTTTCCCTAATGAAGGAAAACTTAAATAATTGGGGCAATGGTCTTGAAATTGAGAAAGTAATCGATATTGAAAAGGAAATCAATATGATAAGAAGCCAGTTAAGGAAAAGCCATTTGCAAAACCTGGAAAAACAAAAATATGATTACACGAGTGGACTGATTTACTATAATATCTTCATATATTTTGAACGTTCGGCAGATCATATTATTAACGTGACGGAAGCCCTGAACGGCCAGGTTTCCTGAGGCTAATTCCAGGCAAAAAATTTCGAACAAGAAAGCTATATTAGTTCAATTATAAGATCATTCTGGTTAGATTTTCATAAATGTAGGGTTGGTTTTAATCAATTTTATCCTTTTTAATTCGAAAATTCCAGACACCCCAAATTATCCTGTTTTGAAATCTATTAAAAATAATATAAAATTGCAGCGTTTTGTTTCACTCTAATTTTTCCTTTAATGAGTCGCCGTTTTTCTTTATTGTTTGTACTTGGAACGCTGATATTGTTCACCCCTAAAGACGCTTTCAGTCAAATAAATGAATATAATTATCCTGAATTCGACTTTTCAAAAGGGATAGGCATTAAATCTCCCGATTCAAGTTTCTTTCTGAACTTCGGCCTCAGGTTTCAACCCCGGATTGCCTATACCTCTGCAGACTTATCAGTTGTAGATTTCGGAAGTATCCAGGCAAGGATCAGAAGATTAAGATTAAAATTCAATGGGTATGTATTCGATCCAAAAATTGCTTTTAAGGTGGAGCTGGGATTTGAGAATTTATCGCTTGATTTTGAAAATGCCTCAGTACCTAATATAATTCTTGATGCTGTCATATTTTATCACATAAATGAAAACTGGACCTTGTCATTTGGCCAGACAAAACTCCCTGGTAACCGGGAAAGAGTCATTTCATCTGGAAATCTGGAAATGGTAGACCGTACTTTTGTAAATGCACGGTTTAATATAGACAGGGATATGGGAATTCAGGGTGTATATACCAACAACATAAATAAGGTATATTATGCCATCAAAGGAGCTATTTCATCCGGCGAAGGACGAAACTTTATAGCTACGGATGAAGGGCTCGCTTATACAGGACGCATTGAGGTATTGCCACTTGGCAAATTTAAGAGCAAAGGTGATTACAACATGGGAGACCTTGCCAGGGAAGAGAAACCCAAACTTTCCGTAGGTTTTACCGCACATTATAACGACGGAGCCATCCGACAAAGGGGTCAAACGGGCAGAATCCTGTATGATCAGCGAGACCTGACGAGTTTTTTTCTGGATGCAATTTTAAAATACAATGGCTGGTCATTCATGACGGAATATATGTCTCGATCCACAGACGAACCAATAACTGTTAACGAAGATGGTGACGTTCGTTATGTATATGCAGGGAACGGTACTTTCCTTCAGGGAAGTTATGTTTTCAAGAGCAAATGGTCATTGATAGGGCGGATTGCATTCTTAAATCCGGTACCGGAAATTTCTGATTTTACAGATGAAATCAACGAATATGCAGTGGGTGTTACCAGGTATATAAAAGGGCATAAGTTAAAGGTACAAGCGGACATAGCCTACGAAGACCGGCATAATGGACAAAGAGAGCAGATTGTGGATGATAACTGGCAGATCAGGCTCCAGGTTGAAATTGGAATTTAGCTCATTAATCAGAGAACAGGGCTGAATCCTACTTGGATAGATTGGGTTTTAGACTCAATTAATCCGCGGACATCAAATTTTTATAAGTAAGCCAGGCCATAAGACCTGCGCCTATCTCGAGCGCCGATTCATCAACATTAAAAGTAGGTGTATGCACATTGGAAATAATGCCTTTCTCTTCATTCCTTGTACCCAGGCGATAAAAACAAGAATCAACTTTCTGGGAGAAATAGGCAAAATCTTCAGCGGCCATCCAGATGTCGAGATCAACCACATTCTCCTCACCCATATATTCAATAGCAAAATCTTTGGACCGACCGGTCAGTCTAGTCTCATTTTTCAGAAAAGGATATCCATTTAAAACCGTAAATTCAATTTCAGCACCCATTCCCCGGGCTAAGGATTCAGCGATATCCTTCATTTTCTTATGTGCATCATAACGCCAATCTTCATCAAGTGTCCTGAAAGTTCCTTCAACATGTACTTCATCAGGTATAATATTCGTCGCCCCATTAGCTACTACCTTACCAAACGACAGGACTGTAGGTGTCTTTGGATTGGCATGCCGACTTACAATCTGCTGAAGGGCCACAATAATATGGGATGCAATAAGGACCGGATCAATATTATCATCCGGCATTGCACCGTGACCCCCTTTCCCAATAACCTTGATATAGATCTCATCCGCACTGGCCATATACATTCCGGGTTTAAACCCTACCTTCCCTGCCGGCAATTGAGCCATTACATGCTGACCCAGAATACTGTCGGGGGCAGGATTTTCGAGAACTCCATCTTTGATCATCAGTGAAGCCCCTCCAGGTATCTTTTCTTCACCTGGTTGAAAGATCAGTTTTACAGTGCCTTCGAAAGAATCTTTTATGTCATGTAAAATTCTTGCAGCCCCAAGCAGGGATGAAGTATGGACATCATGACCGCAGGCATGCATAACACCCTCGTTTAAGGATTTATAAGGCAAGTCATTCTGTTCGACTATCGGGAGGGCATCCATATCCGCACGAAGAGCAATAACCTTGCGGTCTGGATTGCTCCCCTTTATTAAAGCCACCACACCGTTTCCTCCAATCCCCATTTGAGGATCAAGGCTGTATTCTTTTAACTTGCTGAACACAAAAGCACTGGTATTGTCCTCCTCAAATGATAATTCCGGGTTGGCGTGGAGATGCCGGCGATTGGCAATAATATCAGGAGCATAGCTGGCAGCCAGCTTCTTGATGTTTTGTTTTATATCCATGGATTGTTAGTCAATATAAACTTTTTCAGGAATGATAACAGCATTTGGAAACTGGCGCTTTAATTTAACGAGTGTCTGGTAAGCCTCAAGCCGGTCGAAGAAATCGCCAACTTTTACGATATAACTGGGTGACATGAACTGTAGTATCGGTTTTGCTTCAGGCATAACGCGAAATACATCTTTACGTGCTTCCTCAGCATCACTCCTTGAATTACTGTTATGGACCATAACTGTATACCGCAGATAGGGGAGATTTTTATTTATCGTGGCGATACTATCAAGTACTACCTCAAGGTCATCTGTTACATCAAGTTCGGGAGTTCTGAAAGGTGCTTTCTCAACTGTCTCGCCCAATATTAGTGCAGGATTTTCATATTCTTCTATTTCCGGCATAGTATGCGTCAGGTTCTCACTATAGTCTTCAGTTACAGCAGAAGGTGCCGTTTTTTGAGAACAGTTATACATAAATCCTGCTAAAAGTAAAAGCAAACCAAATTTTCTGATCATATCCTGCTATTCAATAATGACACATTTATTATTCAATACATCCTCCTCTACCTTCTTATATTTAACGTCTTTTAAAACACGTCCGTCAGCATATTGTACATTTACCCGGTCATTTCTTCCTGCCACCTTCTGGGATTTGGTAGGTGCCATTTTTTCAACCGGAGGCCTGCTTCTTGTATCCGGACTGGAAGATTCAAGGGCTGAACGGGATTCTTCCTTCGTTTCCTTCAGTGCATGTTTTGCCCTTCGCGCCCTTCTGGCTTCCTGTACTTCATCTGGTTCCTGTATAGGTATGGATGCTTTCATCAGGAAAGAAGTAGCCTCTTCGTTTACCTTATGTATAAGTAGTTTAAAGAGTTCAAAAGCTTCAAACTTATAAATAAGCAAAGGATCCTTTTGTTCATACACAGCATTCTGAACAGATTGTTTTAAATCGTCCATCTCCCGTAAATGTTCCTTCCAGGAATTGTCTATAATGCTTAGAGTGGCCATTTTCTCGAGAGAAAGAATCAAATGCTTGCAATTCGTTGCTACGTTCTTTGCCAGGTTCGAGGCGATCCCAATCTGTTTAATACCATCCGTAAAAGGAACGAGAATATCTTCAATTGTGGCACCCCTTTCTTTATTTATATTCTCTATTATGGGCTGCGACCTTAGTCTGATCGCATCATTCTTCTCATTATAATGTTTGAAAACATCGTTGTAAAGCTTCGTAGTCAGATCTTCTTCGGTTTGTTCAGCGAATTCTTCCGGTGAAGCATTAAAATCCATTCCGAATACGCTTATCCCATTCAGTTTGAAACCATCATAATCTTCGCTGTTCTTGGCATTCGTTACCACCTCTTCAACGGTATCATAAATCATATTCATGATATCTACCTGAAGCCTGTCTCCAAACAACGCATTTCTACGCCTTCTGTAAATAACTTCACGCTGGGAATTCATAACATCATCATATTCGAGAAGCCGCTTCCGTATTGCGAAATTGTTCTCTTCTACCTTCTTCTGTGCCCTTTCAATCGATTTCGTCACCATGGAGTGCTGAATCACTTCCCCTTCTTCCAGACCTAATCGGTCCATTATTTTGGCTATCCTGTCCGAACCAAATAAACGCATAAGGTTATCTTCCAAAGAAACAAAAAATTGTGAAGATCCAGTGTCTCCCTGTCGTCCTGAACGGCCCCGTAACTGCCTGTCTACCCTTCGTGACTCATGCCTTTCTGTTCCAATTATGGCAAGACCTCCTGCTTCCCTGGATTCAGGAGTGAGCTTAATATCAGTTCCTCTACCGGCCATATTGGTTGCGATTGTTACTGTACCGGGTTTCCCGGCAAAGGCAACAACTTCTGCTTCACGCTGATGTTGCTTCGCATTCAATACCTGGTGCGGTATTTTCTTAATGTTCAACATCCGGCTAACGATTTCAGATATCTCGACAGATGTCGTTCCAACCAGTACCGGCCGGCCTGCTTTGGTTAATTCTATGATTTCCTGAATAACGGCATTAAATTTTTCCCTGACGGTCTTAAAAACCTTATCCTGACGATCATCCCGTATAATGGGTTCGTTAGTAGGAATTACCACCACATCAAGTTTATAGATCTCCCATAATTCACCTGCCTCCGTTTCGGCAGTTCCCGTCATCCCGGCCAGTTTATGATACATCCGGAAATAATTCTGCAAAGTAATGGTAGCATAAGTCTGGGTAGCATCTTCAACCTTAACATTTTCTTTTGCTTCTATGGCCTGATGCAATCCATCTGAATATCTTCTTCCATCAAGAACCCTTCCAGTCTGTTCGTCCACGATCTTCACTTTACTATCAACCAGGATATATTCAGTATCCCTTTCAAACATTGTATATGCTTTGATCAATTGGTTGATGGAGTGGATACGCTGCGCTTTCTCAGAATATTCCTTGATTAAATTATCCTTTTTTTCCAGCCTCTCTGTATCCGTTAATTCAGTATCATTTTCCAGAACAGCAATTTCATGCCCGATGTCAGGCAATATGAATAAGTTCTGATCCTCCCCTTCATTAGTAACTAGATCAAGACCTTTTTCAGTAAGATCGATGCTGTTATTTTTTTCCTCAATTGTAAAATATAATTCCTTATCTACATCAGGCATTAATTTGGCATTATCCTGCAGGTAATAGTTCTCTGTTTTAAGAAGTATCTGCCTCATTCCGGTTTCACTTAAGAACTTGATCAGGGGCTTGTGCTTCGGCAAACCTCTGTGGGCTCTTAGCAATGCCAGTCCTCCATCCCTCTCATTCCCATCACTGATCAGTTTCCTGGCTTCAATCAATAATTGTGTCGTAAGCTTTTTCTGATAATCGTGCAGCTTCTGTACCCTGGGTTTCAGATCATAGAACTCATGTTCATCTCCTTTTGGTACCGGACCTGAAATGATCAATGGTGTCCTGGCATCATCGATCAATACTGAGTCAACCTCATCCACCATAGCATAATGGTGCTTCTTCTGAACCAGTTCATCTACATTTCTCGACATGTTGTCACGTAGGTAATCAAACCCAAACTCATTGTTTGTCCCATATGTTATGCCAGCCCTGTAAGCCTCCCTTCTGGATTCGGAATTTGGTTCATGTTTATCTATGCAGTCCACCGTGATCCCATGAAATTCAAATAATGGGCCCATCCATTCTGAGTCCCGGGTCGCCAGGTAGTTGTTTACTGTAACGATATGAACACCTCTGTCAGCAAGTGCATTTAAGAAAGCTGGAAGTGTAGCCACCAGGGTTTTACCTTCACCTGTGGCCATTTCGGCTACTTTCCCCTGATGAAGAACAACTCCTCCGACAAGCTGAACATCGTAATGTAACATATCCCAGGTAATCTCATTCCCAGCAGCCATCCATTTGTTATGCCATATGGCCCGATCCCCTATGATCTCCACGTGAGAATGCTGAGCGGCAATGGTTTTATCCCTCATCGAGGCTTCGACCTCAAGGCTTTCATTCTCTTTGAACCGCCGGGCTGTTTCCTTCACTACTGCGAATGCTTCCGGTAAAATTTCCAAAAGGAAATCCTCCAGCTGGCTATTTCTTTCCTCTTCCAGTTTATCGATTTGGGCAAATAACTCTTCCTTTTCATGAACAGCTAAGCTTTCGTCTGTCTCTATCTTTGTCTGTATATCCTGAATCCCGGAATCGATTTCAGATAATTTCTCGCCAACCCTGGATTTTAATTGCTGGGTTCTTCCCCTGAGGTCGTCATCACTGATATCCTTAAGTGAAGGATAAACCTCCTTAATCTTTTCTACATAAGGCATAACGAGTTTAATATCCCGTTCCGATTTTGAACCGAAAACTTTTGATATACCTTTAGTAATTAGACCTATCATGTTATATATGCTTATCTGTTATCTAAATATTAAAATCAAAATTACATTGTTTTTAAAAGAAATGATAATCACTATATTTCTTTTCCTATTATTATCACTATATCATTGAATCCAGAATACTTCAATTCTGAATTTTTATCCCATTTTCATCGTATAAAAGATGCCTTATTTCAATCTATTTTTCTTGCCAGAATGAAAAAAGCATTCTTAAGATGATCTGTTGTTCCAAAAATATACAGATCTCCCCCTTCTTTTACGCCTGATTTTTTCCTGATCTCCGAAACCGTTAGTGGAAAATTTCTGACAGCAATGTTGGCCTTTTCATACTTCGGCTTCTTCAAAAACTTATGAAAAGGTATACGATCATTCAACTCAAAAATCCTGCCGGGAAATCTTCGTGACAATGTGTCACTAAAATATAAATGGCTGTTACTGGAAAGTTTGTTTAAATTAAAGTCTTTAGATATGGAATGAAACAAGCCTGCTTTCCTTATTGCAGTATTCGGATCATATATATAGCGTCCGGTGTCTGCATAATTCGATTGGCTGTTTTGCTCTTTTAATACAGATGAATCATATTTCTGTATTTCTCCTCTGCTGAAATTGATGGTTGATATAAGTATATCATCCCCCACTTTAGAAGGATCAGATACCAATAAAATTTCCTTACATTCATTATCTATCGCCAGTATATGAACCTCACTAAGTTGATCTATCTGACGGAAAGAATATTTAATATCCAGAAAGGGTGAAGCCTTTATAATTAGCTTACGGGATATTCGCTGCAGGGCAGGTTGTATTTCTGGTATATTCGGTTCAGAATCCTCAAGCTTAAATACTTTATCAGAACCTTTTCTTCTCGAGGGATCGACGTATACAATATCATATTCATCATCTGGGCCAATACTACTCAAGAATTCTTCGGCTTTTTGGTTAATTACCCTTACATTCTTCAGATCCATGTTCGAAAAATTATATCGGGCAATAGCTGCTATATCCGGATCCATCTCAATATAATCAACATACCTGGCTTTTTTTGCAAAGAAATACGTGTCTACGCCCATTCCTCCTGTAAGATCCAATATCCGGCCTCCCTGGATCAATTCCGATTTATATCTTGCGGTAATTTCTGAAGATGCCTGCTCGATGGACACTGGTTTTGGCAGTAAAATTTGATCGAACTTTCCCCAGGAAGGAACTTTTTTCTTTAATTTCTGTCTGGAAAGAACCTGATCAGATATCACTTTCCTAATATCCGGAGAGAATTGATGAGACCTTAAAGATAGTTCAAAAGGATCCGAGGACTCATTGGCCTTGATAAATTCAAATATTTCCCTATTGAATTTTTCGGGGATCAACCAACCAGATTGTTTTCAATCATATATTCTGCTATCTGTACCGCATTCGTAGCTGCTCCTTTCCTCAGGTTATCCGCTACAACCCACATGTTCAGCGTTTTGGGCTGTGTTTCATCCAGGCGCAAACGCCCTACAAAAACTTCATCCTTCCCATGAGAATTAATGGGCATCGGGTAGATATTATTGGATGGATCATCCTGAACTACTACTCCAGGCGCAGCGGATAATATATCCTTTACTTCATTAATTTCAATTTCATTATGAAATTCTATGTTTACAGATTCTGAATGACCTCCCACAACAGGGATCCTGACCGTGGTAGCCGTAACCAGGATGTCCGGATCGCTGAATATTTTCTTTGTTTCATTCACCATCTTCATTTCCTCCTTTGTATATCCATTGTCAAGAAAAACATCAATATGGGGCAAAACGTTCAGGTCGATCTTATACGGATAAGCCATTGGCCCTTCAACACCCTTTCTTTCATTCATGAGTTGATCTACAGCATCTTTACCCGTTCCGGTAACAGATTGGTATGTACTGACCACTACCCTTCTGATCTGATATTTTTTATGCAATCCGGCCATGGCGATGACCATTTGTATCGTTGAGCAATTCGGATTCGCGATAATTTTATGTTCTTTCCCAAGCTCATGCCCATTGATCTCCGGAACGATCAGTTTATGATCAGGACTCATTCTCCAGGCTGAGGAATTATCGATAACTACTGTCCCGACTGCCTCGAATTTTGGTGCCCACTCGAGTGAAGTTCCTCCGCCCGCCGAAAATATTGCAATATCCGGCTTCTCATCAACTGCCTCCTGCATACCTATAACAGAATATTCATCGCCTTTATACTTGATCTTTTTCCCAACCGATCTCGCTGAAGCAACCAACAATAATTCATCGTAAGGAAAATTTCTCTCCTCAATTACATTTAACATTTCCGTGCCCACCAATCCTGTGGCACCAACTACTGCTATTTTCATCTTTTTGTTATGTATAAAAAATGTTCTTGAATTCCGTGCAAATATCGATGGTTTTTATTATTTTCCATACATCTTATGCGAGTATTTATTTCAACCAGCTTTGCACTTTTTTTGTGCATAAATCTCTCATTGGGTCAAAAAAGAAATATCGTTATCAATGAATTCATGTTTGACCCGGTACCTTCTTCAGGCCTTCCCGAAGTTGAATATGTTGAGATCCTGAATATTACTGATGAAGACATTCGATTATCTGGCTGGTACCTAAACGGCCATTCAATTCCTGAAGTGACGATAATGCCTGGACAGTTTCTTATATTATGTAAGTCTTCAGAAGTGCAATTGTTCAATCAATCGATTATTGCAATGGGTATGAATAGCTGGGACATTTTAAATAATACCGGGCAGGCCATTTTTTTGACTGACGGCAATTCAAATACTGTCGACAGTCTTAGTTACGACAATACATGGATCTACGATAAGGAAAAAGCAGAGGGTGGCTGGAGTCTGGAGTTGATCAATCCATTCAAAAAATGTACAGGAAAAGATAACTGGGCTGTTTCTGAAAATCTCAAAGGTGGTACGCCGGGTTTTAATAATTCAGTCTTTGACATATCCCCTGATATTTCTCCACCGAAAATTATCAGGTCAGAGACTATAGATGATCATTCTTTGCAAATCTGGTTCAATGAAACAGTGAATTTCAATGATGTTGAATTCTCTACATCATTTGAGTTAATAGATGATAACTTCATAACTGATGCGGCTTTTTTTGGATTTTCTGAAATTCAGCGCATTACATTTTCGGATCCCATGCATAAAGGGAAAGTGTATCAGATGAAGGTTAAAGACCTGATGGATTGTTCTGGAAATTCCATCCAGGATACTATTATATATTTTGGCCTTGGCATTGAACCTGGATTTAATGATATTTTAATTACAGAAATACTTGCAGATGAGATCCCTCCGGTTGGTTTGCCTGAAAGTGAATATATTGAGATCCTCAATACCACAGATAAACTTATAAGCCTTAAAAATTCGTTTATATACACGAATTCTGAATTGTATCTTCTCCCTGATCAAAATTTATCGCCTGGGGAATATAACATATTAATTCCCGGATCAAAAATTGAACTTTTCGGGAATTATTCCAATGCAATAATAATGAACAGGTTCCCAAGACTAAACAATGATGGGAAAGACCTCGCCATATACAACAGAAATAATGGGACTATATTTTCATTAAGTTATAATAAGAAGTGGTATAAGTTTACTGATAAATCGGAAGGCGGGTATTCCATAGAAATGATCGATATCCGCAATCCTTGCGGCGATATTAATAACTGGACTGCATCTGTATCTGACAATGGCGGGACGCCGGGTGAAATAAATTCGGTCAGTTCTGACAATCCGGACCTTTCACGACCAATGGTCCTTTCTGCACATGCCCTGGAAAAAGAATCCATCACGGTTATATTCAATGAGAAACTTCATGCCGGTTGTTTTCAGGATCTGGAAATCTTCGTGAACAACCATGATATGATCGGCCTATGGACATATGATACGATAGAATTTAATTCCCTGGAGATCCTCATACCCGATGAACCAGGCACAATCTTAAAATATGACCTTAACCTAACAGGGATAAAAGATTGTGTGGGAAATTTCATGGAAGATAAGGCAAATACACTTCAGGTTACGGTTCCGGGTGATCCTATTCCCGGGGATGTGGTCATTAATGAGATCTTATTTAATTCGAAACCGGGTGGGATTGACTGGATAGAAATTTACAATCGTTCAGAAAAACATTTAGACCTCAAAGGTTGGTATCTGTCCAAAGAGAAATCTCCGGCAGAGGGCCAGAAATATACAATTGCTAAAAATCATTTCATTATAAAGCCTTATTCCTTCATGGTATTAACAGCAAATATCGATAAAGTGATCTATGATTTTCCAAATACAGAAAGAGCGCAATGCCTTGAGATGCTGAATCTGCCAGGGCTTCCGGATCAGGGTGGATATATTTCGATCTGGGATTCAGAAGAGATTAAACTTGAAGATTTGTATTATAGTGACGAGCAGCATAACCTTTTCCTGCTGGATGCAGAAGGTGTTTCATTGGAGAGGGTATCTCCTGACATTCCGGCCAGCGATCCGTTAAACTGGCATTCTGCCTCCAGCAATTCAGGATTCGGAACACCTACTCGTATAAATTCACAGTTTTGGAATGCTGGAGGAAAAGCAAATCAAATTGGAATATTTCCGAAGGTAATCTCTCCTGACCAGGATGGATTAGACGATATGTTACATATATCAATTATTAATCAGAAACCGGGATATTTTACAAACATTTATATTTTTAACGTCAGGGGAGGATTGATAAAAACCCTGGTAAAAGGGAAGTTATTGGGCACAGATGAGGATATTTCATGGAATGGCTTCATAGATAACGGAAGTATAGCAGATCCGGGCCATTATATTCTTCTATTGGAGTTATTTCATCCTGATGGAGATATGTTTATAGAGAAGAGGAATTTTGTGGTAGCACGGAAATTCTAGCCGCTTATAACAATCATTGTATTTAAAGTATAAGCTTAATTGCAATACTAATAGATGTATATCTCCATTTTTTTCCCTTTTTGTTTAACTCCGCGATACATTCCTTCGGTATTAAATTCCATTGCATACTTGCCTTTTCTGTCTAAACAGATAACTCCACCGGAACCTCCCATTTCCTTCAGCTGACCATGGATCACTGAGCCAGCTGCCTCATCAACTTCCAGACCAAGGTATTTCACCTTTGCCGCAATATCATAGGCCACAACACCTCTGATGTAATATTCACCATCCCCAGTGGAAGAAACTGCACATGTATTGTTATCGGCATAAGTACCGGCACCAATAATTGGAGAATCTCCTATCCTCCCATATCTTTTATTATTTGTGCCTCCTGTAGAAGTGCCGGCAGCGAGGTTACCATCAGCATCTAGAGCCACGACCCCTACTGTTCCAAACTTATGATCTCTAAGCTCATATATCTGCCCTGTTCCTCCCTTTTCGATTTCAATAGCGCGTTGTAGACTTTTATACCTTCTTTCTGTATAAAAATAAGATGGATCTACGATTTCCAATCCTGCCTTTACCGCAAATTCTTCAGCGCCAGCTCCTGACAACATAACATGTGGTGATTGTTCCATCACAGCTCTTGCAGCCAGAATTGGGTTTTTAACTGTTTTTACACCCGCAACAGCTCCGGCTTTGAGATTACTTCCATCCATAATGGAAGCATCCAGTTCATTTTCACCCGTATGGGTAAATACAGCCCCTTTCCCTGCATTAAACAAGGGTGAATTTTCCAGGATCACGATAGTGTGGATAACCGCATCGAGGGAAGAGCCACCATTTTCCAATACAGCATATCCAATTTCTAATGCTTCAGCAATCTTATCTTTATAAGCCTTCTCCTGTTCATCGGTCATATTTTTCTTTTTGAGTGTGCCTGCCCCCCCATGAACAACCAGGGTAATCGGACCTGCCTGGCTCTGACTCTGGCTCTGACTCTGGCTCTGGCTCTGGCTCTGGCTCTGGCTCTGGCTAAAAGAATAATCCAACCGGCATAAAAAAAAGGCCACTACAAGTAAAATTGACTTAGTTTTTCTCATTTTTTCGATTCTTAGGTAAAATTTATATGCAATATTTAAAATTTTAACTTTTTTATGTAGCAATAAATTCACAAATTTGCGGTTCATAAAGTAATTCCTGTCCTTCTGGCATGTCAAGCCAATAACAAGACAGAATATTTTCGAATTTAATTGATAGTACAATGGGTAAAGAAGAAAAAAATAAATACTCAGCCGAAGAATTGATAGAATTTGAGACAATCATCAATGAAAAACTGGGAAAAGCGAGAAAGGAGCTTAATTATATCAAGGAAACTCTGAGCAGAAGTAATGATAGCGGCACTGATAATACTTCCGGTACAAGTAAATTATTGGAAGATGGTGCAGATACTATGGAAAAGGAAAGCCTTAGCCAACTTGCTGCCAGGCAACAAAAATTCATCAATAACCTTGAGAATGCTTTAATTCGAATAAAAAATGGAACCTATGGCATCTGTGTAGATACTGGCAAACTGATTAGCAAGGAAAGACTCAGGGCAGTTCCACATACTATGCACTGTATAGAAGCTAAGCTTGCTCAGAATAAATAATTGGACTTTCTTTCCAATCATATCGAGGCACTTATATTTTCCTCTCCAAAACCAATTAAGAAGGAAGAAATAAAAAATTGCCTCACTGAAATGTTTGATGCGGATATTCCAGACAAGGATATTGATCAGGCAATTAAAGCAGTATCAGAAAAATACAAAGAAGAACCCTATTCATTTGAGGTAGTGCATGTTGGAGGAGGATATCAATTCCTTACCAAACCAGCCTATCAGTCAAGCATTGGGATACTTTTAAAGCAACAATCTAAAAAAAGGTTATCGAACTCTGCTCTTGAAACTTTATCCATTATCGCTTACAAGCAACCCGTAACAAAATCTCAGATAGAACAGATCAGGGGAGTAAATTGTGATTATACAACCCAGAAATTACTTGAAAAGGAACTGATAGAGATACTGGGCAAGGCAGATTCAATAGGGAGGCCTTTGCTGTATGGTACCTCAGCAAAATTTATGGAATATTTTGGGATCAACGACCTTAGCGATCTTCCGACACCAAAGGATTTTCGTTCTGAAGATAATACTATTGGCGAAGAGAAGATAGAAGAATAAGCCATATGAATTCCTTCGATCAATGAAAAAAAGAAGCAGAAAACGCTCAAATCAAAATTTATTTGATTCCAACTCAAATCCTGAGAAAACAAGATCTCCAGAATATCAATTCCTTAGAAAACCTAAAAAAGAAAAGGGTCCCATTTCTGAGATACGGTTGAATAAATACATAGCAAATTCTGGTATCTGTTCGAGGCGAGAGGCTGATAGTCTGATACAGAAGGGCGATATTAAGGTAAATGGAAAAGTTGTACTTGAACTAGGTACCAAAATTAAACCAGCAGACAGGGTTCAATATAGGGGGAAAGTCCTGAAACGTGAAAAATTCATATACATCCTCCTGAATAAGCCTAAAGATTTCATAACAACCACAGATGATCCTCAAAACAGAAAAACGGTTATCGACTTGGTTAAAAACCATATTTCTGAACGGGTATTCCCGGTAGGCCGGCTTGATAGAAATACAACTGGTTTATTGGTCCTTACAAATGATGGAGAATTATCTGAAATTTTAGCCCATCCATCTTATAATATTAAAAAAGTCTATGAAGCCCATTTGGATAAACCCGTTCAACAAGACGACATTGATGCTTTAGAACTAGGTTTGGAATTGGACGATGGACCTGTGAAAATTGATGCTTTCGAGGTGATCTCCCCTGATGCCAGGGCCATAGGGCTTGAAATTCATAGCGGAAGAAATAGAATTGTAAGAAGGATCTTTGAAAAACTTGGTTATAATGTGGTTCGGCTCGATCGGGTCATGTATTCATTCCTGACAAAAAAAGACCTGCCTAGAGGTAAATGGAGATTTTTAAAAGAATTTGAAGTGGTCAGATTGAAACAGTTAGGGAAAAAGCGAAAGATATAAGCCGTTCAACACATATTCCGAATATATTTCATTTATCAGGTAGGGATTGAAAATTCATGATAATATTTTTTTCCTCTGAAACATATCATTAAATTTCAATTATTAAACTAATTAGATCTAAACCATTGATCATGAGAATCCCATTATTAAAATTTGTTTTAATATTAATCTTCATATCCTCAGACCTTTATGCACAGGAGAAAAATGTGGAGACTTTAAAAACTGGGCAAAAAGCCCCCGAATTCAATCTGATCGGAGTTGACGATAATACATATACGCTGGGTTCTTTTAATGAGTATGACATTCTTGTGATCCTGTTTACATGTAATCATTGTCCTACTGCCCAGGCATATGAAGACAAGTTCATGAGCCTCGTTGACCAATACCAGGATAGGGGTGTTGGATTTGTAGGAATATCTCCAAATAGCCCCGGGGCTCTTAGCTTATCTGAACTGGGTTATTCAGATATGGGAGATGACTTGGAAGACATGAAGACCAGAGCAAGAGATAAAAAATATAACTTCCCATATTTATATGATGGAGATACCCAGGAAACATCCATCAAATATGGTCCTGTCGCTACCCCCCATGTGTTTATATTTGATAAAGAGAGAAAACTCACCTACTCAGGAAGGATAGATAATACTGAAAATCCATACATTGATCCCAAGGAAAAAAATATGAAAGATGCATTAGACGCAATGTTGGCAGGACAATCTGTTCGGGTACCTAGTACCAAAACCTTTGGGTGCTCGGTCAAGTGGGCATGGAAAGACAGTTGGAAGAAGAAACTTCTTGTCGACTGGGCTAATGAACCTGTTGCTCTGAATGATATTGATGCTGAGGGAATACGCAATGAAATAAAAAATTCAGGCGATAAACTTAAATTAGTCAATATATGGGCGACATGGTGCGGGCCTTGCGTGATAGAGTTCCCAGAATTTATTACTATTGACCGGATGTATAGAGGCCGAGATTTTGAGTTTATTTCTATCAGTGGTGATAAAATCAGTAATAAAGAAAAAGCCTTAAAATTTCTAACAAAGAAGGAGGCATCTAATACCAACTATATTTTTAATGGTGAAAATTCCTATGACTTAATTGAAGCGGTAGATAAGGATTGGCAGGGTGCACTCCCCTACACTTTATTGATTGCCCCCGGAGGAGAAATTATTTATAAGGTTGACGGGCCCATTGATCCATTGACTGTTAAAAGAGAAATTGTCGAATATTTAGGTCGCTACTATGCTGATGATAACTAACTTAATTTAAAACTATGAAAAAGATAAAATTTCTATTGCTTAACTTTTTGACTATTATACTATGCATTTGGTCTAGCAATCTCCTGGCACAGGGGCAATTAACTGATGAGGATATTCTGAAATTGTACGATGGCCTTCGTGTCGCCGACGTATCAGACGGATTGGATATGGTAGGATTGAGGGATCTGACAATTATGGGTACTGAGATCGAGGCGCTCTGGAAGAACATTGATGACCTTTCACATATTTTTTGCGGTGTGGCAGTTACTGCCCGTTATGTCCCCACCAACAGGGTCATTAAAAATCCAATGGAACCGGATGAATTCAGGACATGGGAAGGTAATTGGTACGGAAACATATCAACTGAGCCCTTTGTAGAACTATTAAAACCTGGATCTGCATTGGTATTGGATGTTCAGGGTGATGGGGATACTGGTTCTGTGGGATCAAACAACGGCCTTATGTGGGTAAGCAAGGGCTGCGTAGGTATTGTTTCAAATGGAGGCATAAGAGATACGGATGAGGTAATAAAACAGAAAATACCTGTTTATCTGGATCATAAAAACAGAGGCCGGGGAATTCGTCCGGGCAGGAATGAAATTGAATCGGTAAATAAACCGGTATCTGTCGGAGGTGTATTAGTAAATCCAGGTGATATTGTAGTTGGCGATGGGGATGGTGTTGTTGTTGTTCCGCGTGTACACGCCCAAAAAGTGGCCGAATATGCCAGAGGTATACTGAACAACGATAAAAAAAGCAGAAGAAGCTTGTATGAAGAACTTGGGATTCCTATTGATAAAACAGTAGAAATTGATTGATCCAAACAATAAAAAAAGCCATCAGTAATAACTGATGGCTTGCGTGGTGATGAGTGGATTCGAACCACCGACTCACGGATTTTCAGTCCGATGCTCTACCACCTGAGCTACATCACCCCCGTAAAGTGGGGCAAAATTAGTCAATTTTATATAAGAGGCAAAATTTTGAATAATTAGTTTTTATTTACTTTTCTCATGTATATTTTAGGTCAAATTCTGTTTGCCGGGATCCTTCTTTTTACCTCTTTTATTTTATACAAAAGAATAAAATTTATTGCCTTTACAATAGGTCTGGGGAAAGGGATGAAGATTGATGGGGATACGAAAGAAAGATGGAAGAATGTATTCCTGATTGCTTTTGGACAGAGGAAAATGTTCAGAAAGCCTATTCCAGCTTTTCTGCATTTGTTGATCTATGGAGGTTTTATAATTATCAATTTTGAAGTTCTTGAATTTATCATTGATGGATTAACTGGTCAGCACCGCTTCTTTGCAAATCTGCTTCAAGATTTATCCCCAACTGATACGGGCTATAATGTTGTGTACAATGTTTTGATGAATGGATTTGAGATTTTGACTTTGGGCGTCATTATTGCCTGTATCATTTTCCTGATCAGAAGAAATATATTAAAGATCAAAAGGTTTTCCGGCATAGAAATGACACGATGGCCTTTGCTGGATGCTAATTTGATCCTCATTTTTGAGATCATTTTAATGACTGCTATTCTAAGTATGAATGGCGCCGATCAAGTGCTTCAGAATGCTGGATCGCCAGGCTACATCCATACCGGCACATTATACATTAGCCATGCAATGATCATCCCCATTATAAAAAATCTGGATACAGGTCATTTGATTATCGTGGAAAGAGTTTGCTGGTGGTTCCACATTATCGGAATATTTGCATTTGCAGTTTATGTCACATACAGTAAACACTTACATATTATTATGGCTTTCCCAAATACCTATTATGCTAACCTGAACCCACCTGCTATCATGACTAACATGGAAGAGGTTATGAATGAGGTGAAAATGATGCTGGGACTTCAGCAGCCCAATGGGGATACACCTGCAGAAATTGATAGGTTCGGCATAAAGGATGCGACAGACCTGACATGGAAAAGTATAATGGATGCCTTTTCATGTACGGAGTGCGGAAGATGCACCTCAGTATGTCCGGCAAACCTGACCGGCAAAAAACTATCGCCCAGGAAAATCATCATGGATGTGAGGGACCGGGCTGAAATTCTTGGTAAGTCCGGTGGAAAAGATGACGGAAGATCTCTCTTTGATCATATCTCCAAAGAGGAGATTTTTGCCTGTACCACGTGTAATGCCTGCATCGATATTTGTCCTGTTAATATAGATCCGGTTAGTGTTATACTGGGATTGCGAAGATATATTGCTATGGAAGAGTCCTCATCCCCGGTTGACTGGAACATGATGTTCAACAATATCGAAACAAATTTTGCGCCCTGGAAATTTCCGGCATCAGACAGGTTTAAATGGGCGGAATCTCTGATGCTAAATAAAAAGAAGTAGAATGGATAAAAATCATGATATTCAAATGCCATTAATGGCCGACTTGGCCGCTAATAATAAAACTCCCGAATTCCTGCTTTGGATCGGATGTGCCGGAGCTTATGATGAGAGGTATCAAAAGGTGATTCATGCTTTAATAATAGTACTCAGCCATGCATCCATTGACTTTGCCGTTCTTGGACCTGAGGAATCATGTACCGGCGACCCTGCCAGAAGAGCGGGGAACGAACTTCTTTTTCAGATGCAGGCCCTATCAAACATCCAGATATTGAACAATTACAAGGTAAAAAAGATAATTACCCCATGCCCGCACTGTTACAATACCTTCAAAAACGAATATCCGGCCCTGGGAGGCAACTACCAGGTAATTCATCACGTTGAACTCCTGGATCATATCATATCTGATAATCCTGATTACCTGTCTTCGTGGGATAATTTCGAGGGAAAGAAGATCACTTATCATGATTCGTGTTATCTGGGCAGATCAAATAACATATATGATCAACCAAGGCAAATCATTGAATCCCTCAAAGGAACACTTACCGAAATGGGAAGAAATAAAGAAGACGGATTGTGTTGTGGTGCAGGAGGATCCCAGATGTTTAAGGAAGCGGAAAAGGGTAAGAAAGAGATAAATATTGAAAGAACAGAAGAGATATTAAAAACAAAAGCTGAAATTGTGGCAACAGCCTGTCCCTTTTGTTTAACTATGCTATCTGATGGTATAAAAACTGTTGAAAAGGAAGATGAAATTCTGGTTCTTGATGTTGTTGAATTATTTAATAAAGCAGCTGAGAAATCTCCCACCTAACAATTACGGTCAATTATCGTTTTAGAAATATACTCAAATCATCAATTTATGAATAATATATTTGATCTTCTCCCTTCAACATCAAGAATCTGGATTTACCAGTGCAACCGGGCCTTAACACCTCAGGAGGAAATAGAAATCCTGGACAAAGCAAACCATTTTGCGAGAACCTGGAGTGCACATGGGAATGATCTGCAGGCTGGGGCGGCTATTAACTACAGTCAATTTCTCATCCTAAGTGTGAACGAAGAGAAAAATGGCGCTTCTGGCTGTTCTATCGACAAATCATTCAAGTTTATACAGGAGCTCGAAACAACTTATATGATAAGATGGCTGGAGCGCTCGAAACTTGCATTTTATATCGATAATGAGGTATATATATCTACCTTATCTGAATTAAAAATGAAAATTGATTCAGGTACAATTACCATGGATACTTTAATTTTTAATAACTTAGTAGATAAAAAAGGGGATCTCGAGCATAATTGGATCATCCCTGCAAAAGATTCCTGGATTAAAAAATACTTTTAAGCTAATTGATATTTGGCGATGCGAAGATATAGTATTTATATTCTGATTCTTCTGTTCATGTTAGCGGCATGTAACATGAATAAAAAGATGGTCAAAAAAGGAGATAAGAAATACGATGTTGGAGAATATGAAGTGGCTATTGAAATTTACCACAAGGCATTAACCAAAAGTAACGATCCGGGTTATATTAATTTTAAGATTGGAGAATCATACCGTTTATCTAACCGAATTAAAAAGTCCTTACCCTATTACCAGGCAGCTGTAAAAAATGGCTATACGGAAGATGACGCCCTCTATTATCTTGGCCTCGCATTGAAAGCTGATCAGCAATATGATGAAGCCGGGAAGATTTTTGACAGATTGATATCGAATGCCGCAAGTTCTGAATACAATTCTATTGCATCAAAAGAATTTGATAATGTGAACACGATTCAGGAGATACTTGGCACAAAAAATTATTTCAGGGTAAAGAATCTAACTGATGTGAATACTGCCAGTGCAGAATATTCACCAGTATATAATAATGGTGAGCTGTACTTCACCAGTTCAAGAGAAGGTGGTAAAATTTATAAAGCTACCGGCACTGCATTCACTAAAATTTACAGAGTTGAAACACAGGGAGCCCGGGTCGACCTATTAACCCTTAAACCACTTGACAACCTGATCAATGATGAAGACACCAATGATGGATCAGTAACCTTTTCAGCTGATGGAAGAATTATGATATATGCCAAAGGGAATAATGGCAAGAAAAGAGGGACTAAAGATGTTAATCTCTACACAACTTCCAATCGAAAAGGACAATGGTCACAACCCAGAATGCTCCGGATAAACGATCCGGATTCCTGGGATTCGACACCTGCTCTCAGTGCTGACGGAAGAACTTTATATTTCGCATCCAACCGGGAAGGTGGATTTGGGGGGACGGATTTATATTCAGCAACAAGAGATGGTAGAGGAAGATGGGGAAATGTAAGGAACATGGGACCTGATATCAATACGCATGGTAATGAAATGTTTCCCTATTCCTCAATTGACGGATCATTATATTTTTCTTCTGATGGCCATCCGGGATTTGGAGGATTGGACCTCTTCCGGGCAGAAAGGAGAGAAGGGAAACTTGCAGTAGAAAACATGGGATCTCCTATCAATTCCAATGACGATGATTTTGGATTGTTCTTGTTCTCTCCTACTAAGGGATTTCTTACTTCCAACCGAGAAGGTGGTAGCGGGGATGATGATATATATACTTTCGTAAACAATGATCCAGATCTGAAAATTGTAAATTACTTTCTCACCGGTACAACGATTACAGCTGATGATGAAGGGAATGAAACCATCCTGGCCAATACTGTCGTAAAATTATTTGACAAAGAAAACAACCTGATCTCTGAAGCAATAACCGGTCGTGAAGGCACATTTAACTTTCGGGTATACACCGAGGAGGATTACTACGTATTGGGAGAAAAACCAGATTATTTAACTACCAGGATTATTTTCACTACGATTGGCAAATCTATCCCAAAGGAAAATCTGACGAAGCTGGTCACTAATACCCAGTTCACCATAAAGGTACCTCTTGACCGGATCGTGATCGATAAAGCGATTGTCATGGAAAATATATACTATGACCTGGATGAAGATTATATCAGAGCAGACGCCGCTATTGAATTAGATAAACTGGTGGCCATTCTTGAAGATAATCCTGAGATAAAAATTGAGTTAAGTTCGCACACTGATAGCCGTCAAACAGCTGATTATAATATGGACCTGTCGAATAGAAGGGCTCAGTCAGCAACTGCATACATCATCGAAGCTGGAATTGATCCGGAAAGAATCACTGCCAAAGGATATGGCGAATCCCAATTGCTGCTTTCAGATGAGGAAATTAACCACCTTCCTTCCACAGAAGAAAGAGAAGTGGCCCATCAGAGCAACAGAAGAACAGAGTTCAAGATCCTGGAGTATGTTAAAAAGGCTCCGGAAGAGGAAACTGTGGAAACTATAGAGGAAACTGTGGAATGGGAGAACGCAGAGGATTGGGAGAAGGAAATAGAATGGGATAATATTGATTGGGATCAGAATAAATAAGTATATAGTTTTCTATCTCATAGCTGAAACTAAGTATCAAGTCCATTCAAAAATCTATATTCCATTTTTTTAATTTTAACATATGAGTGACCGATATATGCTACGTGGTGTATCTGCCACAAAAGAAGATGTACATAATGCGATTAAAAATGTTGACAAAGGTTTATACCCTAATGCATTTTGTAAGATCATTCCTGATCTTCTAGGTAACGATCCCGATTACTGTAATATCATGCATGCCGATGGAGCAGGTACAAAATCATCACTCGCATATTTATACTGGAAAGAGACCGGAGACCTGTCGGTATGGAAAGGTATTGCCCAGGACGCTATTGTAATGAATACAGATGATCTATTATGTGTCGGGGCAACGGACAATATATTGTTTTCTTCAACCATAGGAAGAAATAAAATCCTCATCCCCGGGGAAGTTATTGCTGCCATAATAAATGGAGCTGAAGAAGTATTGGATATGCTCAGGTCGAACGGGATCGATATTCTAAGTACAGGAGGAGAAACCGCTGACCTGGGTGACCTGGTAAGGACTATAGTAGTTGATAGTACTATAACAGCCAGAATGAAAAGGGAAGATGTGATCAGCAATGAGAAAATAGAACCTGGTGATGTGATCATCGGATTTTCCTCTTATGGTCAGGCAACTTATGAAGACCAATATAATGGAGGGATTGGCAGTAATGGATTAACCTCTGCACGACACGATGTTTTTAACAAAATATACGCCGCTAAATATCCTGAATCATTTGATCCGGGCATTCCTTCAGACTTGTGCTATTCAGGGCGCTATTTATTAACCGATACGATAGAGGGCCTTCCCGTAAATGTCGGTCAGTTAGTTTTATCCCCAACCAGAACTTATGCCCCAATATTTAAAAAAATACTGGATGAATACCGCAAAACGATTCATGGCATCATTCATTGCAGCGGTGGGGCTCAAACTAAGGTATTGCATTTCGTAAAGGATCTTCACATAATTAAGGACAGGCTTTTCGAAATACCTCCTCTATTTGATATCATACAAAAGGAAAGTAGGACTTCATGGGAAGAAATGTTTAAGGTTTTCAATATGGGACACAGGATGGAAGTATACATTCCTGAAAAATATGCCGGCGATATTATATCTATATCGGAATCCTTTAACGTTCAGGCAAAAATTGTGGGACATGTCGAATCTTCAGAGAAAACCTCCTTAACAATATCCTCCAATCATGGTAATTTTTTGTATTTGCCAGCCGATTGAATTAATTATCGTTTCTTAGATTTGTCATTCCAAGAACCTGAGCATTTCCGTATTTTGCATTATTGATATTATAAAAGCCAGATAAGATCCGGTGTGCTATAACGGAATAAATTAGCTCTTCATCCGACTGCCGGTTCTTTCCAATCCAAAAAACCCTCTTGGGGTGCTTCTTCATATCAATGACATAATTCACCGCGTCAGAGTATTGTTCCTGAGTGTATGTTAATTTAAAACAAGTTGTTACAGTTTCCATATCACTTTATAATTTTGACCTTTAATACGAAAATATAAATAAAAAGAAACAATTATCAAAATGCAATTCTCATATTCCGAAAACTCCTATTAAGATAACTGCTCCTGCTTATTATAAACGATAGATAAAGACAAAGTGTTTAAAAATGATAATGACAAAGCGATAATCAAACAGGATTAGGGAAATGTTCTGTATGGTTCATGAAGAGATTACCAGGCAGAAAATGCCTAATCTTTAAACAAATTACTGAGCAGATAAAGCTTCTGCCCCTCCTACAATATCCAGGATCTCTTTGGTAATGGCAGCTTGCCTGGTCCTGTTATAAATGACCTGAAGGTCACTTAACATCTCTTCTGCATTTTCAGTGGCGACCTCCATCGCAGTCATTCTTGCTCCATGCTCAGATGCATTGGATTCAAGGACGGCTTTATAAAACTGTATACGTAAGGATTGAGGTATTAAATCTTTCTTTATATCTGATTTTGAAGGTTCAAATATATAATCAGCTGTTGTTTTTTGCTCTTCTTCTTCACTTTTACCCGTTAATGGAAGAAATTGTTCGACACACAGGATCTGCGTTGCTACATTTTTGAATTCATTATATACTAAGATCACCTTGTCCAACTCATTATCCAGGAAACTACCCATAGCAGAATCGGCTGCTTCCTTTGCATTGTCAAAGGATAATTGGGAAAATAATTGACTATATTCTTCAATTACATTATATCCCCTCTTCTTAAAATACTCAAACCCTTTTTGACCAATCGGCAATACGTATAACTGCCCAGTATTGTGGACTGATTCATATTCTTCTTCAATTAATGAAATCGTTTTTTTGATTACATTGCTATTGAAGGCACCGCATAAACCCCTGTCGGATGTAACAGGTACTATTAATACTCTTTCTACATCCCTGATCTCAGCAAAAGGACTTGGTGAAGTATCTTCTGTTGATCTCACCACATTCTGAAGAATTTCGCTTAATTTCTCTGTGAAAGGTCTCATCTGCAAAATGGCATCCTGTGCCTTTCTCAATTTTGAGGCAGCTACCATTTTCATGGCTTTGGTAATCTGTTGCGTTGATTTAACAGATCGAATTCTTGTCCTTACTTCTTTTAAACTTGCCATGAAGCGATCACAATTATTTTTGTTCTTTAACTATATAACTTTTAGCAATAAATGAGGCTGTATCCCTTAAAGCTTTTTCGGCTTCTTCATCATAGATGCCGTTTTTCAATTTTTCAAGAACCTTTTTCTGCTTATCTTTCAATTCGCGGATATAATCTATCTCAAACGCTCTGATTTTCTCCAAAGAAACTTCATCAAGAAGTCCTTTGGTAGATGCAAAAATAATGGCTATTTGTTCTTCTACTCTGACAGGCGAATATTGATGCTGTTTCAGAATTTCCTGATTACGCTGGCCCCTTGAGATGACTAGCTGAGTGGCCTGATCCAGGTCAGAACCAAATTTGGCAAAAGCTTCCATTTCCCTGAACTGAGCCTGATCCAGTTTCAAAGTACCAGCAACGCTTTTCATTGACTTTATTTGTGCTTTTCCTCCTACCCTGGAAACCGATATCCCAACATTTATGGCAGGCCTGATCCCCGAGTTAAACAGATCGGTCTCTAAAAATATCTGCCCGTCAGTAATTGAAATCACATTGGTTGGAATATAGGCAGACACATCCCCTGCCTGTGTTTCAATGATGGGCAGAGCTGTTAATGATCCTCCGCCCTTAACTTTACCTTTCAATGATGGGGGAAGGTCGTTCATGTTTTTTGCCACGGTATCGCTACTGTTAATTTTTGCTGCTCTTTCCAATAACCTGGAGTGTAAATAGAATACATCACCAGGATAAGCTTCCCTTCCCGGAGGCCTTCTAAGCAACAGGGACACTTCCCTGTAAGAAACAGCCTGCTTGGAGAGGTCATCGTATATTAACAAAGCCGGACGGCCTGTATCTCTATAATACTCTCCAATAGATGCTCCGGCAAAAGGTGCAAAATATTGCATAGGTGTTGGATCAGATGCATTGGCTGCCACAATAACAGTATAGTCCATGGCACCAGCTTTCTCAAGAACTGCTACAATCTGAGCAACAGAAGATGCCTTCTGGCCAATAGCAACATATACACAATATACGGGTTCACCTTTTTCAAAGAATTCTTTCTGATTTATTATAGTATCAACGGCAATGGCAGTTTTACCGGTTTGACGGTCCCCGATAATCAGTTCCCGCTGACCTCTTCCAATTGGAATCATTGAGTCAATCGCTTTAATACCGGTTTGCAGCGGTTCACTTACAGGTTCACGATATATTACGCCAGGTGCCTTACGTTCTAAAGGCATTTCAAATTTCTCCCCCTTTAGATCTCCTTTTCCATCAACAGGATTACCAAGCATATCTATCACACGGCCAAGCAGGCCTTCACCCACCATAATGGAACCGATCTGCCCGGTTCTTTTAACGGTATCTCCTTCTTTAATTTCATCTGAATCCCCGAACAAAACTACCCCTACATTATCCTCTTCAAGGTTTAATACAAGTGCGGTAACGCCATTTTCAAATTCAACAAGTTCACCGGCCTGGGCCTTATTAAGACCATAGATCCTGGCTACTCCATCACCAACCTGTAATACGGTCCCTATTTCCTCAAGTTCCGCTTCAGTCCGAAAATTTGATAATTGTTCTCTTAATATTGCAGATACCTCATCGGGTCTAACTTGTGCCATTATATATTCAGTTTTTATATTCTATGATACAATCAATTTCTTTTTTAAATCTCTCAACTTGGAAGATACAGAATCGTCAATTTGTTTATCACCTATCCGTAAAACAAAACCACCAAGAAGGTCTTCATTTACCTTTTCCTTTATTTCAACTTTTTTATCCTTTCCTATTAATGTTCTGGTTAAGGAAATGAATTCGTTTCTTAATTCTTCATCTAATGCAATAGGAGTAGTAATAGCTACAATTTCAATATTTTTATAGGTCCTGTATTCTTTTAAGAATTCCTCCCCTATTTCTGGAAGAATATCCTCGCGACCCTTTTTTGTAATGATCTCAATAAACTTATAGGACAATTCATCAATTCTATTTTCAAATAATTTTTGAAAAATACCTAGCTTTTTATAACTGTTTATTATAGGGTTTTTAATGAAATTATAGAATGGCCTCACCTCGAGGCATAGTTTGTTAAACAGATCAATATCCTCCTTAACTTTCTCCAGCTTCTTATTTTCAATAGCCAGAGAAATTAATGATTTTGCATACCTGACTGCTACCCTATAGTTCGACATTTTTTACTTCTAGTTAATGTCTTTCATATACTCCTCGATAAGTGCCTTCTGATTCCTATCGTTAGAGAGGTTTTTCCTTAATATCTTTTCTGAAATCTGAAGGGATAATTCCGCTACCTGATTCCGGATCTCATTGATAGCTGCCTGTTTTTCCAGGTTTATAGTATGTTTTGCATCCTCTACCATCTTATCAGCTATTTTTGATGCATCATCTTTCGCCTCTTCCCTTATTATAGTAGCCATTGAAGATGCATCTTTGATTATTTTATCACGCTCTGACCTGGCTTCTTCCAATAATTTCTCATTATCCGCTGATAATTTCTCCATATCTTCCCTTGCCTGTTCAGCCGCATTCAGGGCATCTTCAATAGAACCCTCCCGGGCTTTTAAAGCATTCATTATTGGCTTCCAGACATATTTTGCAAGAATTAACAGAACGATCAGAAAGGTTAAGGTCTGCCAGAAAATTAATCCGATACCTGGGGTTACGAGATCCATATATAATAATTTTTAATACGTTCAAATGAAAAGCCTGAACCAGCCCAATGCATGAAATTCAGGCTTTTTAATTTAGGCTTTAAATGATATAAGTAAGCAAACAACCACACCAAACAATGCAACACCTTCTATCAAAGCTGCAGCAATAATCATGGCGGTTTGAATTTTACCACCTGCTTCTGGTTGCCTGGCGATAGATTCCATTGCAGAACTACCGATTTTACCGATTCCAAATCCTGCGCCTAATGCAACAAGACCAGCACCGATAGCGGCTCCCATTATCGCAATGCTCATATCAAGTAATAAGAAATTTAACATAATTGTAATTGTTTATAGTTAAACAGAAAAAACGCTTTCAATAGTCCCTTCTAATGATGATCCTCTACAGCCGCACCGAAATACATGGCAGAAAGGATCGTAAAAATAAACGCCTGCAGTAATGCAACGAATAATTCAAGAAAAAACATAAAAATTGCGAAGGCAACGCTTAATGGCCCTACCCAAATACTCTGAAATATAAATATTAAACTGAATAAACTCAAAATTATAATATGTCCTGCTGTTATATTGGCAAATAATCGAACCGTCAATGAAAAAGGCTTGGTAAATACCCCGATTAATTCTACCACGGGCATAATCGGCAGCGGGATCTTCAACCACCATGGAACTCCAGGGGTATTAAATATATGTTGCCAGTATTGTTTATTCCCACTGAACTGAGTGAAAACAAAGGTAAATATGGCCAGTGTTCCTGTGACCGCAATGTTTCCTGTTACATTGGCTGCTCCCGGAAATAATCCCATTAAATTATTGAACCAGATAAAAAAGAATATGGTCAATAAATATGGAAGGAATTTCTCGTACTTATCCCCTATATTGGGTCTGGCTACTTCATCCCTGATAAAAATAATAATGGGCTCAAAAAAGGACTGGATACCTCTAGGTGCCCTCCCTTCATTTTTGGTGTATCCTCTCCTGACACTAATGAATACCAGGAACAACAAGGCTACACTTACAAACATGGAAGCCACATTCTTCGTGATCGAGAAATCAAAGATATGTCGTCCTTCATCTACAGGAACAACATGTGAATGATCTATCTTATACCCATTATAAGCAACAAGCTGATGGTGATCATCATAAAAATTGCTTGAGGAAAAGATCTCCAATCCTCTGTCAGAAGAATACAGTATCACTGGTAAATATAAAGTCCCTACGGGACCATCAAAAAAGTGCCAGATGTGATTGTCGACAACATGGTGTAAGATCATATCTCCTGGATTGAATTCTTCGCCAGCATCGCCAGCGGCGGAAACATGATTAAAACCTGAAAAAATAAATATTAAACCTAACGTAAAGGCTAGTTTTTTAAAATAATTATTCCTTTTCTTCAACTTGTCTTTCACTGCTTAATCTGGGTTGCAAAACATTAATTAAGTAATATATTTCGAATCCAAGGTATAATAAATACAGGATTAAAAAGTTCAATGCAAATATAGTAGAATTTACTCTATCAAAGTAGATAATTACAATCGCAATTATCACACTTACGAATAATCTTAGCATCATGGCAGAAAAAAAACCCTTTGACAATTTCTCCTCATCCTGTTGGGTGGTTTTTTCAATGATTACAACACTTAAAATCGTGATTAGATAAAAGTACAACAGAAGGTACCACTGATGTATGTAGAGTAAATCGGCGTTCAGCTTATATACTCCATACTGAATAAAAGCTAGTATAATCGTGTAGAATGTGGTTAGATAAAATGCCTTTTTGTAGGGATTTGCAGTCATGATTTAGTTAGACTTCTTATAATTAAAAATAATGTGGCTATTAAAAATACCAATGTGGTTAAAGCCGTGAAAACATGTGTTTCGTTTCCCAAGGCATCGTCTATCTTCGTACCTATCCATAAACCCAGCAAGATGGCGGCTATCATTTGAAAGGCCATCCCTGAATACCTGGAATACTGTCTCAGGCTATTTGGCTGTTTCGATTTTTGGCTTTTTCTCTTCTTTGGATTGTCCGTTTTCTCCAATTTTTATTTCACCTTGTGCGACCCCCATCTTACAACTTCCATTGAAGGCTGCCCCAGATTCAACAATAAACTTGTTGGTAATGATATCACCATTTATGACTGCTGAGGGTTTTAAGATGAGTAATTCAGTAATTTTTAGCTTTCCTTTTACTTCGCCAGCCACCTCGGCATTTTGAGCAATAATATTACCATCAACATATGATGACTGCCCCAATGCGATTTTGGACTTGCTTTTTACGCTTCCTATGATCCTGCCTTCTACACGAATATTCCCGAATGACTCTATATTGCCTTCTAGGGTTGATCCTTTCCCTATTATGTTACTCGAGTTACTTAATTCTTCTTCTGACATTCTCTGGTTTTTAGTATTGTTGAACATTAGATTGATTAAATTTTAAAAAGAAACAAAATCCTCTGGATTTACCGGTGTACCATTATACCAGATCTCAAAATGTAAATGTGGCCCGGTCGTCAATTCACCAGTATTTCCAATAATTGCTATGATTTCACCTGCACTTACAAAAGTACCAACTTTTTTTAATAATGCCGCATTATGTTTGTATACAGATATCAGATTGTTACGATGCTGAATAGCAATAACATATCCCGAATCCTGTGTCCAATCCGCCATGATCACTGATCCATCTGCAATAGATTTCACAGGCTCGTCAGATTTTGCAACGATATCGATACCATAATGCTCTTCGGACAGATCAAAAGGTCCTGTAACGATCCCTGTTATGGGTGAAAAGAAAAAAACCTCCTGTAACTCCTGGTTGTATTGTATATTCAGGCCAAGATATTCTTCTCCAGCTTCCTCGAATTCCTTACGTATTAATGAATCGATTGGCAGTAATTCATCCTCACTTTGGCTTGCGCCTCTGTTGAGAATTTGAGGATTACCAGCACGTGAAGAATCAATCCCTTCAAAATCTTCTAAAAGAATACTTTTAAAGGTATTAATAAACATCTGCTTTCTTTCTGCTTCGTATGACAATGAATCGATCTGCAGTGTTAACTGAAGTAATTTTTTATTGGCTTCCAAAGTAGCACTTCTTGGATCAAACCATTGGGAAAGAATAGTTCTGGATAGGTATAAGCTAAGGATCAGCATCACGGTCATTAGCGCAAAGGAAAAAACGAGTAATTTTGCGTAGGTGAAACTGAAAGGGGATCTCTCAGACAAATTTTCCTCATTTCTTACAATTAACAGGTATTTGGTTGTTAGCCAGTTTGAGAGTGTTTTTTTATTTTTCAATATTTATTGGTCTTATGTTGACAAAATTATAATATTATCAAATAATTGATGTTGAATAATTGTATTAATTGTTAAAATAAAACGTTTATTTAACAGATATAATATCAGGTTTTGAATAAATATTTATTTACATACATTTTCATTATTTCTGGATTATTTCTGTGGGGGTGTTCATCTGAAAAGAAAAATTTTGCCAGCAAATCCTTCCATAATACTACCGCCAGGTATAATGCCTATTTTATTGCTAAGATAAAGATGGAGGAGGTGGAAACAGCCATAAATACCAGCCACAAGAATAATTTTAACAAATATTTGAAAGTTTTCTCGGATGTGGATTCGTCTGTAATCCGATCTATGGATGCCCAATTGGATGATTGTATTAAGAAATCATCCATCGCCATTCAAAGACATCCGAATAGCAAGTGGGTAGATGATAGCTACGTGATCGTAGGCAAAGCAAGGTATTATCTGGCTGATTTTGTAAATGCGATTGAGACTTTTAAATATGTGAATACAAGGGGAGAAGATGATAATGCCCGACATGAAGCACTGATCTGGCTAATGAGATCCTTCATTGATTATAATGAACCAAACAATGCCATAGCCGTATCTGATTATCTTAAAAAAGAGAAATTGAACAAGGATAACCAGGAACTTCTGACATTGACCAGGGCTTATTTTTATCAGCAGAGTGAAGATTTCGATAATATGCTGGATTATCTTGTCGAAGTTGCACCGGAGCTTTCGAAGAAAGAAAATGTGGCTAGAATTAATTTTATAATAGCTCAGGTGTACCAGGAAAAAGGGATGGATGAGGAGGCATATAAATACTATCATCAGTGTTTAAAAAGCAATCCTGACTATGAATTGTACTTTTATTCCAGATTGAATAGCGCCCAGGTTTCCGCTTTGGGAGATGATGGAGATATAAAAAAGATCAGAAAATACTTCAAAAAACTTCTTAAAGACAGCAAGAACCTTGAATTCCGGGATAAGATCTATTATGAAATGGCAAATTTTGAACTAAAGCAGGATAATTATGATCAGGCCATTGAATATTACAAAAATTCTGTTTCAACCAGTGTTCGAAACCAGAGGCAAAAATCATATTCCTATTTGAAGTTAGGTGAGATATATTATGACCATTTTAAAGATTATGAAATAGCTAAAAATTACTATGATAGTACAGTGGCTATTTTACCCAATGATGATGAATTGTATGAATCTGTTTCTGAACGGCATGTGATTCTTACAAATTTCGTTGAACAGATCAATATCATTCATTTACAGGATAGTTTGCTTGGATTATCTGATATGGATACAACAAGTTTATATGCATATTTAGATGAGGTAATTGAGGAAAAACATAGAAAAGCAGAGGAAGAAGCAGAAAAACTGAAAAAGGCCCAAAAATCGGAATCATATGCTCAAACAAATATATATGATCCATCTATGGCCAACCGGAATACCGCTTCTTCTGCCACAGGATCGGAATGGTACTTCTACAGTAGTTCGGCAGTAAGCATGGGTCAATCTGAATTCCGGCGCAACTGGGGTAATATAGAATTGGCTGACAACTGGCGGAGATCAAATAAATCTCAGGCAGTTCCGTTTGATGATGCAGCCATTCAGCAAGATATAACTGAAGTTCAGGACAGTCTCCCTGTGGATGATGGCCTAAGCAAAATAGTCGAACGTGATAATATGCTGGCTACTATTCCATTTACTGAAGAAGCGAAACAAGCATCCTTGAATATGATTGAAGAAGCCACATACACGCTTGGTAAGATCTATAATTTCGATCTTGAAGAAAAAGATAATGCGGCAGAAACTTATGAGAATTTTTTGGATAGATTTAATAATTCCGAGCATAAACCTGAGGTGCTGTATTTACTTTATCTCGTATATAAAGACTTGGAGAATTCTAAATATGAAGAAGTAGGGAACGAACTGGTACTACTGTTTCCAAACACAACTTTTGCAAAATTGGTATTGAATCCAAACTATGAAGAAGAAAGCGATATTGCAAGCGAGAAGTTGAAACAATATTATAAAATCGCCTATGAACTTTATGAAATTGACAGCCTGGACAGTGCTTTGTATATAATCGATGAGGGTATGACGAAATACCCCGATAATAGTTTTTCGGATAATATGAAATTATTGCAGATCATGGTTTGGGGCAAAACAGATGGATTTTATAAGTATCAATACGAATTGAAACAGTTTGAAAGTCAATACCCTGAAAGCGAGCTTATTGATTTTGTAAATCATCTGATCACTTCTTCAGATGATTACCAGCAAGACCTACAGCAAAGGAATGTTCAATACATAAAATACTTTGAACAAATACATTTCTTTGTGCTTCTATATCCGTCAGGAAACCAGTTATCAGACGAAATACCTAAAATGATTGACCAATATAATGAACAAAACTTTCAGGATGGGGATCTGAAAACCGGGAATCTCATACTTAATGACGATTATTCCATGGTTTTAATTAATGAATTCGGCAATAAAGCAGATGCCGAAGCTTATTATCAAGTAATCAATGGGGATGATTCGCCGTTAACTGAATATAGCAGCTATAAATTGTATAATTTTGTGATAACTAAAGATAATTTTCAAATATTGTATCAGACCAAAGGATTACAGGAATATTTGAATTTTTTCGAAAAGAATTATTAATAGATGTCTTCAAACGATAAAAAAAGTAAACACATCAAGCGCCTGACCCAGTGGATCTGGGGACTGTTTTTATTTGGAATTATATTCGGCATTTTGTTCATAATATCCATTAGAATAAATCTGGGTAACCTTTATGGTGATTTTCCCTCCTATCGGAGTTTGGAGAATCCAGAAAGTGAATTGTCATCCCTGTTGTTTAGTGCAGATAATGTTTTGCTTGGTTCATATTATAGAAAGAACCGAAGCCAGATTGAATACAAGGACCTTTCTCCTGATCTTGTGAACACCCTGGTGTTTACTGAAGATTACAGGTTTTATAATCATTCAGGAATTTCTTTCCCAGATCTCGTTAGGGTGGCTATTAAAACCATTATCCTTCAACAGGCAGATGCAGGAGGAGGAAGTACCATCACACAGCAACTGGCCAAAAACCTGTTCAAAACACGTACAGATCTGAACGACGGCAAATTGAATAACGTCCCTTTATTAGGCATGTTGATCATTAAGATAAAAGAAATGATCATGGCAGTGGAATTAGAAAAGAATTTCACAAAAAAGGAGATCCTGGCGATGTTTTTGAATACTATTGAATTCGGAGGTAATTCGTATGGAATAAAGGTGGCTACTCAAACCTTTTTTAATAAGACCCCGGCTGAGATTAATTATCAGGAAGCTGCTTGTCTTGTGGCCATGGTCAACAAACCAACCAGGTTCAATCCTGTGCGCAACCCGGAAGTAGCATTGGAAAAGAGAAATCAGATTCTCCGGAAGATCACAAACTATGATATTTTAACTCCCGCAGAGGCAGATTCGATAACACTATTACCGATTGAATTAAATTATAAAGTAGATAGTCATAACGAAGGAATGGCAACCTATTTCAGGTCATATATCAGAGACTACCTCATGGACTGGTGTGATGATAATGGGCATGACCTCTGGGAGGATGGGCTAAGGATATATACTACCATCGATAGCCGGGTTCAACAGTATGCAGAGATTGCTGTAAAAGAGCACATGAAATATCTTCAGGAAATGTTTCTGGACCAGTGGGGAAACAGAAATCCCTGGGTAGATGACAATGGCAGGGAATTGAGGGGCTATGTCGACAACGCCATTAAAAGGACGAGCAGGTATAGGGAACTGGTTAATAAATATGGGGGGAATTCTGACTCGGTGGGTATCATTTTACGTACACCGTACAAAATGAAAGTGTTTTCATGGAATGGAGAAATAGATACGGTATTGAGTCCTATTGATTCCTTGAAATACTTTAAGAAATTCCTTAATTGTGGATTTATGGCAATGCACCCTCATAGCGGTCAGATCTTAGCCTGGGTTGGTGGAATCAATCATAAATATTTCAAATATGATCATGTAAAGCAGGGAACCCGGCAACCTGGTTCTACTTTCAAACCCATCGTTTATGCTGCAGCTATTGCCAATGGCTATTCTCCTTGCTATGAAGTAGTTGATGCACCGGTAACCTTCAGCTTACCGGGACAAGTACCACCTACTTATACACCGCCGAATGCTACAGGAAAATATACCGGAGAAAGAATGACCATCAGAAAAGCCATGGCTAGTTCTGTTAATTCAATAACAGCATATGTGATGAAGAGTATAGGCGCCCAGAATGTAGTCAGTTATGGTAAAAGGCTGGGTATTTCAACGTTGCTTGATCCGGTCCCGTCTCTATGCCTTGGTACCAGTGATGTAAACCTGTATGACATGCTTGGAGCCTACAGTACCTTCGTGAATGAGGGTATATACACCGAACCCTATTTCATTACGCGAATTGAAGATAAGACAGGAAAAGTGCTTCAGGAATTTCCGGCAAGAACGAAGGAAGCTATAAACGCAGAAACCGCCTATTTGATGATTCATATGCTGAAGGGAGCTACAGAAGAGGTGGGTGGAACAGCCCAGGGTATAGGCATGGATATCCGGGAAGGAAATGAAATAGGTGGAAAAACTGGCACGACCAACAATGCATCTGATGGCTGGTTCATTGGAGTGACCGAAAATCTGGTGGCCGGTGCCTGGGTTGGAGGGGATGACAGAAGCATACATTTCAGCAGCTGGTACAATGGTCAGGGTGCAAGAACAGCCAGGCCAATCTGGGAAAATTTTATGCGGGCCGTTTATGAAGATGAAGAAGTAGGCATTGAAAAAGGCCGCTTCAAACAACCTAAAAGAAAATTATCTATAGAAATTGATTGTAATGAATATAGCACTTCGAATACAGATGAACTGGATTCATTACAGATTGATGTCAACGAAGACGATATTTTCTAAGAGAAGGAAAATAGATGGAAAAATCACTATTTTCTCCTGATGACGTAAAAAAACTACCCAATAAGCCTGGAATATATAAATTCTATTCAGCCGAATTGAAGATCCTGTATGTTGGGAAGGCAAAAGACCTCCGAAAAAGAGTAGCTTCTTATTTTCATGGAAATGTGTTTAAAGGAAAAAAAACACAAAGGTTGATCAACGAAATACGGCAGATCGAGATCACTATTGTCAATTCGGAATTCGACGCCATTCTTTTAGAAAATACGCTGATAAAGGAGCATCAGCCAAAATATAATATTCTTCTTAAAGACGATAAATCCTTTCCATTTATTCTTGTGACCAAGGAAAGGTTCCCGAGGGTTATTTCTACAAGAAACATGGATCCCAGCAAAGGCCAATATTTTGGACCATATGCGAGTGTACGGGCCATGAACAATGTGCTGGATTTGATTCGCAATCTTTATTATGTTAGAACCTGCAAATACCTTTTGACTGAAAGCAATATCAATAAACAGAAATATAAGGTTTGTCTTGAATATCATATCGGAAAATGTAAGGCGCCTTGTATTGGATTGCAGTCAGAGGATGAATATACCTCAGAAATGAAATATGTCCTCAATATATTAAAAGGCAATCTTAAACCTGTCAGAGATTATTTTAAACATCAAATGAAAGCCTACTCAGAGGACCTGGAATATGAAAAGGCAGAAGAGGCAAAACAAAGATTGTTATTGGTAGATAAGTTTCAGTCCAGGTCCGTTGTTGTAAATCCGAATATTACCAATGTGGATGTATTCAGCATAGTTTCAGATGATGAGCGTTCATATATCAATTATTTGAAGATATACAATGGGGCAATCAACCAGACGATGAACCTTGAAGTTAAAAAGAGGCTGGAGGAAACGGATCCAGAAATTCTGGAATTATGGATTGTTGAATTAAGAAAAAAATTTCAAAGCACTTCCAGTGACATATATTCAAATATATCAGTCCCCGGTTACCCGGGTATAAAAGTTCTTGTTCCAAAAAAAGGTGATAAGAGAAAAATTGTAGAACTATCTCTTAAGAATGCGCTTTATTATAAAAAAGAAAAGAATACAACTGAACCTAAGGTCACGAGGAATGATAAGATCCTGCTTCAACTGCAGGAAGACCTGCAATTGAAATCCCTGCCCAAACACATTGAATGCTTTGATAATTCCAATATCCAGGGATATGATCCTGTGGCTTCGTTGGTCTGCTTTAAGAATGGCAGACCTTCCAAGAAGGACTATCGTAAGTTTAACATTAAATCAGTGGTTGGGCCTGACGATTTCGCATCAATGCACGAAATTGTGTTCAGAAGATACAAACGTATGATGGAGGAAAATGGTCATATACCTGATCTCATAGTAATTGACGGTGGCAAAGGACAATTAAATGCTGCTATAAAAGCATTAAATGAGCTAAATCTATATGGTTCAATACCGGTAATTGGCATTGCCAAAAGGCTGGAAGAGATCTACTTTCCTTATGATGATATTCCTTTGTTCATAGAAAAGAAATCAACGACATTAAAGCTTCTTCAACAGATTCGAAATGAAGCACATCGGTTTGCAATAACTTTTCATAGGGATAAGCGATCAAAGACTTCCCTGAAAAGCCGGCTTGACAACATTCCAGGGATTGGTCCCAAAACAAGAACAGTACTTCTGTCTCATTTTAAATCAGTGGAAAATATAATCAATGCTTCACATAGAGAAATAGCTTCTGTTGTAGGATCCAACAAGGCCACCCTCTTAGCAGATCGTCTAAAAAAAAGAGGTTGACATTAAATGCCAACCTCTCTGGTAATCAAAAAACCTTTCTATTAATATTCCCAAAGATCACTCTCATACTCAGCCAGTTGATATTCTTTCTGCTGAGATAAATACAGGGCAAGTTGTGGATCTGTAACCTGCTCCCTGATTGTCATATCCATGGGATTAGATACTTTTATAATTCTTCCATAAAACAGTCTCAGCAAAAATGCATCTGCCAGATTCCTGCTTTGACCAGGATTTTGAGGGTTATACCATATGGCTATCTCAGGATTTAACCTGAAAACCTTCTCTGCTTCTACGTAATCGAAAGAAGCAACTGGTTCCCTAATCCCAGTATTTATGTCTGTATAATACAGTGTTAACGTTTTAATGTGATAGTACATCCTTGACCGTATTTTATCAAAGAAAGCTTCTTCTTTGATCTCAAGGATATCGATCTCTGTCGGATCCCTGGCAAATGCCGTTTGGGTGGTTACACCCTGGCTCCCCCAGACATCATCACCAGCATCTTGTGCCCATGGATCTCCGCCTTCCGCTTCATCTGAAGCGGGCTCATCCCAGCCATTACCTCCGCTACTGCTCCATGAATCTTCATCATCTCCTGTCTTCATTATCAATCTTTCTTCGAACTCCTCTTTGGTCATTCGCCTTTCAAGAGAATCAGAATGATATGGGATTAACAGTCCATCCCTGACTGCATCGATCAGGATCCTGGAAATTTCCCTGTTTCTGGCAAAAAAGGATTTGTTTATCTTTTCATTCATATACACACGGCGCCAAATGGTCATACGATACATTTTGTCTTCATTCGAGACAGAGTATATTGAATTACTAGGATCTTGTGCAAATCCAACTTTTGAAAATGCCAGCACAATAATCGTTAACACAAGAATACGTTTCATAACACCTATTTTTAATTATAACAGCGTAAATTGCTTTGTTACTTTACTCATTGATACTTTTTCAGCATCATTTTTATAGTTAGCCCTCTGGACCTCAAAGATCTCTATTACAACCCGGTCTCCCTTTCTTGCAATTGATCTCCAGGAATTCAAATTAAAAGCTTCACTGGATGGTTCTTGTCTTTGTTTAATATCACCTCCTGATGCCAGTGTAATTCGCCATCTTGTGACTCTATACCGAGCCTCTTTTGGCAGGGCATTGGCAAAATCTGGATCCGGATTTGCTTTCAAAATAATTTGTCTCGGGAGAGCTTTTACAGTTACTCCTTTAGCTTCATCAATTTCCTGACGGCTTTCATTCAACAAACTAATAGTTGGTGAAGGAACTCTTCTTACAGGAAATGTTTCAGAACCTATAAATACACCTGAACTATTCACATTTAGTTTTACTGATCTTGCACCTGTAGGAAGAACAGTAATGGAAGTTCTGTTATTAGGTTCCGGGAATACTTGTGCTCCAGTTGCACTGAAAGTTGGCACAAATTGTGTTCCCAATTGAGGACACTGAACGTTAAGTGGATTACCACAATTCAGGTATAGTGCTTTTACAGCATCTGATGTAATCTGAAGTGTAGGTTTTACCACAATATATTCAATTTCCTCTCTGAACAAAGAGTCATTATAATTGATTTCGGCTATATAAGTTTGCTTAGATTGTCCATTTCTATCAAAGGACTTTGCAGTAGCTCTAAATTCTATTTTCCCAAAGCCATCTTCAACTGGAAGTGGGCTTCCATTTCTGAACATTTCAGGATCAACGGCTGATGATGAAGCGGCAAGAAATAGGTCCGCCTGATAATTAGTGCCGGCAGCTACATATTTCGCTTCTGGTTTCGCCATTACAAATACCTTATCGAATTTTACTTCTCCAGCCCCAACCTGTTGTGCAAGTATTTCTAAAGCTGCTTTTTCATAAGACATTACTTCAGTCTCTAATTGAGTGACAGATGCTAGTCCCGCCGCAGTTGGCGTGTTTTCAAAATACAGGGTAGAGAAGTTTTTCATTTTCTGCTCCTTGTCATTTTGAAATACCGGATCATCCCTTCCGTCCATTGCAATTTCAGGAAATTCTTGACCGAGCTGTTCACTCAGGAGTTTTGCATAATCATTTAGCGTTTCTTTAAGCTCTATTCCTTTCTTCTTATTGATCATAAGGTTTGCAACCTTATCCTGATCTTGTATACCGACGATCTGACCTGTTTCATCTCTTCCTCCCGTTATAACAACCATTTCTTCTTTAAGGTCTTTGGTATAATTGATTATCCTTTGGGTTTCTGCTCGAATTACTTTGGCCTTTTCCAAAATAGCCGCATCAGCTTCCCTGTTTCCTCTTTCATCCACAGCATCAGATATCCTGACGATAATATTTCCATTGGAAATGTTGTTATCAAGTACTTGTTTTTCCAGACTTTTATTGATAAATATGAATCTATTCAATACTGTATTACTTACCTGCAAAGCCAGCATGGAAGTTAAAAACAAGTACATCATACCTATCATTTTCTGACGTGGAGATAGTTTTGGTTCTGCCATAATTACTTATTTAATAATGATTATTTAATAAATTATTAGGACTTCATTGCGGTTAGCATGTTGCCATAAACCGTATTCAAATTTGCCAGGTTGGATGTAAGTTGCTTAATTTCAGACTTAAACTGCTCAGCATCCTCAGTAGCCCTAGACATACTCTCGAGAGAAGTAGTCAGGTTTGAATAGAATTTGTTCATGGCCTTGACATGGCTATTTGCATCCTGAAGCTCCAGTTCATAGACTGCATTTAATGCTTCAAGGTTTTTAGTGACACTTTGTACTTGTGTATGATATTCCTTGGCATTTTGTGAAGAATTGGCCATATCAGCAGTAGCTGATCTTGAAACAGTTGCCATTTCTTGCATTGCCTTAAGTGTAGTATCATAAGATCTATTGACCTCATTCATTACACCGGTAGATTGTTTTAAACTATCAGCATAATTTTTGGTAATAGATCCAACGTCACCCATATTGTTCATCTTAGCGACATTATCGGATAATCGACTCATGCCTCTACCAAGACTTTCTACAAGTTCAGGACCAATTTTTGCCTGCTCTAACATTTTATCAAGCTTCTGAGACATCTGGTCTCCACCTTTCCCAATCCTTCGGGAAGCAGGAGCAGTTCCTTCATAATCTTCCGCCAACTCAGGATATACTTTTGACCAATCAGGATCATGATGTGGTGGCTCGAAAGCACTTAAAAAGAATATAATAGCCTCGGTTGTTAACCCAACGCCAAGCATAGCCCCGGCTCCGGGTAAGTGAAGAATCTTGAACATGGCTCCCAAGATAACTACTGACGCTCCTATACCATATATCTTTGGCATAATGGTTTTGTACAGGAGATCGTTGAATCCGCCTTTTTTGTTGCTCATTTTTTTAGGTTTTTTGATTAATGATTAAATTAATTTCTTTATTATTTGATATTGCTAAAATTCAGTTCCTGATGACCTGCCAAGGTATGTCATGGCACATCGGAAACCTATAAAAGCTCTAGCTGTATCTTCATATTCAAAGGCCCTTGTACCGGTCTCGCAGAAATATGCGATATCCTTCCAGGAACCTCCCCTAATAATCTTTCGGGGTTCATTTTCATCAATATATTGTGGGTTCAAATCCCAAACTAATGGAACAGAGGAAGGATGATAGGCATCAAGACACCATTCTGATACATTCCCCGACATTTCAAACAATCCATAATCGTTTGAGAAGAACGAATAAACCGGTGCGGTATAAGCATATCCATCATCGAAATAATTTCCTCTTCCTGGTTTAAAGTTTGCCAATAAACAACCCTTTGCATTCCTTATATAAGGATTACCCCAGGGATATTTTGCCATATCTCTTCCGCCTCTGGAAGCATATTCCCATTCCGCTTCAGTAGGAAGTCGGAAATCCGGCAGGATCCATTCACCCCTGCTTTGACGATAATCATTAAGATAGGCAGTTCGCCACTGACAGAAATATGAAGCAGCTTGCCAATCGACTCCAACTACGGGATAATTATCGAAAGCGGGATGGGCAAAATAATAGATCATAAGAGGATCGCCCAAATGATGTGTAAAATCTCTGACCCAAACAGTGGTATCAGGATAAATCTCACGCATAACAAAATCTTCACCCAAAATACTTAGTGAATCTTCAAAAATAGCATATATAAATTGGCGATACTCATTGTTGGTGATTTCAGTATCATCCATGAAGAATCCACCAATTGTAATTTGCTTGTTGAAGTTAATTTGTGTAGCAGCTACATCCTGATCCGCTTGTCCCATATGAAATGTACCAGCTGGTACGGGCACCATTCCATAAGGCACTGGCATTCCTGTATAATCCCTGCCTGGCACACCTACCAGTTGACCTTTGTCATCATAGCCTTTCTTCCCAAATAGTCCACAACCACCGAGAAAAAACAACATGAGAATCAATAAGGGAATTAACCTGGAATTAACACTTAATTTATTCATAACACCTGATTTATTAAGATTCCTAATTTCCTATGTTCTAACGATACAAATATAATTTTATTTTAGAATCGTAATTTTTTGTATTTATGTAACGGATAAAATTATTATCTATTTTAAATTAAACTTAAAAATCGTCGTAAAAATTGTATTATATGTTAAAAATACAAAATTTATTTTAGATTAATGCCTGAATCTAGGCGTCCGAATTATTCGCTTTTCGCCTCCGGAAAGTACTGGTAATGTGTAACTTAAGAGTAGTTCATGGGATGTGGGATTCTTTGCCTCTTGCGCATTGATTATATAATCAAATGAATAGCCTAACCTTAACGAATTGTCTTTCAGGAAACTATAACCAATCAAGGCGATCATAGCATCAGACTGCCGGAATGAAAATCCAAACCATAATTTTTCACGAAAATAAGCAAGTAGAGAAAGGTCGAACGAATAGGTTGTCAGGTCGGATTTTACAAGAACTGAGGGTCTCAATACGAAATCATAATTGATCTCATAATCATATCCTGCTATAAAATATAAATGCGTAACAAGCGCATTAGCTAATGAATCGTTTCCAAAATTAAACTCGCTATGTAATAAGTGACTCGCACTTAAGCTTAAATAATATTTTTGTGCACGGTAATATATACCAGCAGACAAGTCAGGACGGATCTGTGTCTCTTTCCCCGATTGTCTCAAGGGATCATCGGGGTCTACCCACCTGTATTGATCAAAGTCAATCGACTGTGATACAACACCCGCACGAACTCCAAAACTTAATTTGGAATTTTTGAATGCGAGGTGATACGCATAGGATCCCTGTATTTCTAAATTGTTCAAAGCTCCCAACCGGTCGTTGATGGCATAAAATGCTGCTCCGCTGTTGATCTTGAAAACAGGAATATTTGCACTGATCAATTGTGTCTGTGGATTGCCAGCTCCATCGAAGGTAGATTCGTAACCCAGCCATTGTGTTCGGTGAATTGCAGAGAATTCCGCGGATCCCGGGATCCCTGCATATGCAGGATTATAATAAATCTCATTCATCATATATTGACTGAATTGTGGATCCTGTTGCCCGAATGTAACAAATCCAGAGATCAATAATAAAAATGATATAAATCCGCGGCGCATCAAATCAAAAACAAATTACTTTATAAAAAAGTTTAGTAATTATGTTACTAATTTATAACAAAAACAATAGAAAGTAAAAAATCTTTGATTCGTGCAAATTGAAATCGAGGATTAATCTAATCCATTTGCCTTCCTGATATACATTTCCAAAGCTCCAGTCATGCTTGGGGCACTCGGATGTGGGGCCTGGATATCAAGAATCAATCCGGCATCCTTTACAGCTTTTGCTGTTGTCGGGCCGAAAGCCGCAATCCTGGTATTGTTCTGCTTAAATTCCGGGAAATTGTGGAACAATGATGTTATGCCTGATGGGCTGAAGAAAGCGATAATATCATAATTAACTTCAGCAAGATCAGATAAATCACTGGCAATGGTCCTGTATATCACAGCTTCTGAAAAATCATATTCATTTTCATTCAGGAAATTTGGAATATCATTTTTACGGATGTTACTACATGGAAATAGAAATTTTTCGTTTTTATGTTTCTTCAATATCTCTATTAAGTCCATGGCGGTTTTAGAGCCCGTAAAAATCTTCCTCTTACGTATAACAATATACTTTTGAAGATAATTTGAAGTTTGTTCAGAAATACAAAAGTATTTCATGTCTGCAGGCATTTCAACCTTCATCTGAGAAGCAAGATCGAATAAATGATCTACTGCATTTCGACTTGTAAAAATGATGGCAGAATGATTTAAAATATCAATTTTCTGGGATCTGAATTCTTTAAGCGATACAGGCTCAATCTGGATAAATGGTCTGAAATCAATTTTAATATCATATTTTGACTTCAGATTATCATATGGAGAATGGCCATTATGTGGCTCAGGTTGTGAAACTAATATACTCTTTACTTTTTGTAATCTCTCCTTTTCTAACATCATGGCTTTACCTATCTAATTTTGTTTTTAAAATTCTACACGACATTGTGTATTAGATTCGATTTAAGCAAAAACTTTAATCCTACTATAACAGGTAATAATTCAGCACTGCAAAGGTAAGCAAATAAATATAATTTTGTATAGTTTGAAGAATTCAAAAATTTCAAATACAGGATAGCAGCTCGTATTATACTAATAATTACTATGCTATATATTATTATATATGTGAACAAATCAAGGCCAATCTGGATGACAAATAATGAGAGTACCAACAACAAAAAAATAACTAAGCTATAGAAATTAGTGATCCTTAAGAACTCAAATGTATGGATAGTTCCAACTTCCCTCATTTTGAACAGGTCACTGGATAATGAAATTAAAATAAAACGGAGCATGAACCAGCCTAAGAAAAAAAGGGAAAGCCAAAGCCACTTGGTAAATAAACCACCGACCGTTGTCAAAGTATCTCTATTGTCAGGTAGACCGAATTGATAGATGGCTATTACGATAAAAAATGAAAGTACAATTGACAGAACAATTATAAAAACAAGGTCAATCCTGGTTATCTTTTTTGACCGGTTAAGGAACTCATCGGTACTCGCCCTGATGAATGAATTAATAATATTATAATAATCATTGAAAACGCGGCTGCCAATGTTTACAAGTACCACATACAGAATCAATATTATGATCATTCCAATTTTCATGAAATCCCATATAGGCCCCCTGTCAAGTGGAAGAATAGATAAATGATCCATTTTGCTTAACAATGACCGGTTCTTATCAGAATATGAAACAATGCTTGTTTCTATATCATGAATTCCATCTGCTGAAGAAAGTGATACTAACAACTTTCGTGGTCCATATATTCTTGCCAGGCTATCGATGGAAAGAACAACTGAACAAGGCTCAGTGGCGTTATACACCAGTTTATTATTAATAAACAAGGCAGCCTTATTGTTGAAACTTAGTAAAATGCCATTTTCCCGGTATTCATCCGGAATAATTACAACAAATACATTTTTTAATCTTGGATTAATTGTTTCGATATATGGAACAAGTGCATTTTCCTCCTCAGAAAAGATCTTCCATTCATTCTTCAGGTCCTTTACTTTATAATGGAAGGGCCCATTTTGTGCATAGGCCTCCATAATTCCAAAAAGAAGAATCAGAATGATAAAAGTTACTAAATTTTTAATCCGGAAATATGCCACCTGAATTTTGTTTATATACAAAAATATGAAATCAATCTTAGTGTACATGATAATCCTGCTATATAATTTGATTGTTCTTTTATTGTTTATACTCAAATCAGAATCTTCCGGTATATCCAATATGTATTTTTGAATACCTTATACTGAAGGGTTGATCATTTGACCTGCCGACTGCATAGATCACATTTAATAAACCTGCTCCGGTCGAAATACTGATTCCGGCCCCTACTCCTATGGGATAATCTTTATAAGACTCATTATTGATATCATTACCAAGATAAGATCCATCAAAAAAAACCACCAATTGTGATTCATTCTCAAACAAATACCGATATTCCAATGTCCCAATAATGTAATGTGAGGCATAAAAGAACATTTCGTTAAAACCTCTGATGGTATTTAATCCTCCAAGTCTGAAAAGGTCATTCATAAATAGTTGATCTCCATCCATGTATCCACCTGAAAATTTTGCATATAAAATATTCCTAGGCCGGAGGCTGAAGTATTTGTTAATCCAGAATCGTGTCATCCATTGTAAACCTTGATCGGGGATATCAGAATAATAATCCTTATCGATATAAGCATTTTTAATAATATATTTATTTCCTATATCCACATCTATTTTAATATTCCAACCATTTGTTGGAAAAATAGGGTGATCCAGAGAATTATATCTGTACAGCAAGCCATAATAATTTAAATTATAGTCAGCATATATTGGTCCTTCCGAAATACTTATCGTATCTGTTGCAAGCAGGCGAGAGACTTCGCGCCGGTAGTTAATCCCAATTCTTCCCTTTGAATGGTTATTATAAAACATATTCAATCCAAGATTTCTGGTAAGAAATGTAGTGTCCTGCTTGTAAAGATTAAAAGCAAATCCAAAATCAATAGGGAAACGAAAAAGACTAGGATGATCATAAACCAGATCTAACTCCTGAGATTGAACATTTACCCTCTGCCAGTTTAATTCCAATCGCTTTCCACTCCTAAACAAGTTTTCTAATTTAAGGTATACCTGACCGGTTACCAGAAGTTTTCCAGTTTCGTTTTCGTTAGGGAGAAATCCGATAATGCCATCAAAGGCACTCGCTTTCCGATCGGCAAGATCTAAAGATACCCGGCATTCCTCATTGGCAAAATAAACAACAGGTACATCCTCCATGGATAAATATGGCAGGACATTGATCAGGTCAGGTATGTTGTCAATTTTACGCTGGTCATAAGCAGATCCAGGCTTTATCTTTAAATAAGCGCTCAGGAATCCTGGCTTGATCTTATTTTTACCAACCAGATCCAGACTGTCAAACAAGATGTAGGGACCGGTATCGTAATCCACTTCAGCTGATACCTGGTTGTTTATTACCTCCAGAGCCCTAAGTTGTATGCTTGCAAATGGGTATCCAGTATTCTCCGAATGTTGGATAACTTTTTCAAAGAACCTCGAAACTTTTCTGAAGTTTACGATCTCCTGATTAAAAAAATTTGCCTTGTATCCCGTTTTAGATAACAACTGATCTGGTAAATTCCCTTGTGTCATAGTGGCCCATTCAAACCTTTCCCCTAATTCAAAATGGACCTTCGTAATAACAGAATCCACATTCTCTAGTTCATAATTTGCCAATAGGTATCCATTTTCATACACTTGATACATCCATTGATTTAATGTTCCCACATTGCTGACATCCTCTCTTAAAACAACCAGAAGATTTAATTCAACTAGTTTTTTCCTGTCTGGTTCAGAAATTGATATCTTAAAATCACCAGCTTGCTGACCGATAACTTGTGATATCCCTGTCATAAACAATAATAAAATGAAGTATAGTATTTTTATTATCCGCACTAGAGGCTTATTTTATGTAAAAATATCCAAAATTGGCAGGAATTTATCTTCATATCCCATTATGTAAGCAGGCATGTTACTACTGTGACTTCCATTTCAGCACTTACTTTGGTTTAAAAGATGGCATTGTCAATGCACTGAATAAAGAACTAATACTACAGAAATCCTACCTGGGTACTGAAAAAATTGACACCATTTATTTTGGTGGTGGTACACCTACGGTTTTAGCAATTGGCGAACTGGAAGGCTTGATTGATACCATTTTTAAAACATATAAGGTTATTCGAGATCCTGAAATAACTATTGAAGCAAATCCCGATGACCTGATTATCTCTAAATCAAAGGAACTGAAATCTGCTGGATTTAATCGATTGAGTATCGGGATCCAGTCATTTGATGACAATACGCTTAAATACTTGAACAGGGTCCATGACTCAAAGGATAGCATCAATGCAATTAGAAATGCTGAACATGCAGGATTTAAAAATATAAATCTGGACTTGATCTTTGCCTTCCGTGAAAACCATATGGATATTTTAAAAGAAGATATTGACAGGATGGTTCAAATACAACCTCAGCATATATCAACTTATAGCTTGACAGTTGAGAAAAACACAGTATTTGGGAATTGGAAAAGGAAAGGAAAAATTGGTATCGTTTCCAGTGATAACTCTGCTCATGAATTCGAGTATATTATGGAAACTCTTGGAATAAACGGATACCAGCAATATGAAGTGTCAAATTTTTCGAAACCAGGATTTATTTCCA
>CAYMFU010000178.1:0-16761 GCA_964389805.1 uncultured Roseivirgaceae bacterium
TTCGCAATCATTTAATCATAAAATATAAATTCATTATGGCAAAGCAAATCATTTTTGATACAGAAGCTAGAAACAAACTTAAAAAGGGTGTTGATACAATATCCGAAGCCGTAAAGGTTACGCTTGGACCTAAGGGCAGGAATGTAATTATCGACAAGAAATTTGGTGCTCCATCAGTTACCAAGGACGGTGTCTCCGTTGCAAAAGAAATCGAGCTCAAGGACCCAGTTGAGAACATGGGTGCTCAATTGGTTAAAGAGGTAGCCTCAAAGACTGCTGATGATGCTGGTGATGGAACAACAACAGCTACAGTTCTTGCACAAGCAATATATATAAATGGAATAAAAAACGTCGCAGCCGGTGCGAACCCTATGGATTTAAAAAGAGGTATTGACAAAGCAGTTACTGCCATTGTTGATGATCTTCAGAAACAATCCAAGCCCATCAAAGACTTTCAGGAAATAGCTCAAGTTGCAACAATTTCAGCCAATAACGATCCGGAGGTAGGTAAAATGATCTCTGAAGCTATGGACAAGGTTGGAAAAGATGGTGTTATCACTGTGGAAGAAGCTAAGGGTACAGAAACTGAGGTTAAAACAGTTGAAGGCATGCAGTTTGACAGAGGTTATCTTTCACCATACTTCGTAACTGACGCTGAAAAAATGGAAGTTGAGCTGGAAAGCCCATATATCCTTATCTATGACAAGAAGATCTCTACCATGAAGGAGTTGCTTCCGATCTTAGAAGCTGCTGCGCAGACTGGCAAACCATTATTGATCATTGCTGAAGATGTTGATGGTGAAGCACTCGCAACATTAGTGGTTAACAAAATCAGGGGATCACTGAAGATAGCTTCTGTTAAAGCACCTGGTTTTGGTGACAGAAGGAAAGCCATGCTTGAAGATATCGCTGTTCTGACAGGAGGAACCGTTATCTCCGAAGAAAGAGGTTTCAAACTTGAAAACGCTACTTTGGATTTTCTTGGTACAGCTGATAAAATAAATATCGATAAGGACAATACAACCATTGTTAATGGCGGTGGCAAGAAGGAAGAGATCCAGGGTAGAATTAACCAGATCAAATCTCAGATTGAAACAACAACATCCGATTACGATAAAGAAAAACTCCAGGAAAGACTAGCCAAACTTTCTGGTGGTGTTGCTATCCTGTATATCGGTGCCGCTACAGAAATCGAAATGAAAGAAAAGAAAGATCTCGTTGACGATGCACTGCATGCTACCAGGGCTGCTGTCCAGGAAGGTGTTGTAGCTGGTGGTGGTGTGGCCTTCATCAGAACGGTCAAAGCACTTGATAAAGTGAAGACAAGCAACGAAGATCAGGCTACTGGTGTTAATATCGTCAGAATAGCTTTGGAATCTCCATTGAGAACCATCGTGGAAAACGCTGGCCGTGAAGGTTCTGTTATTGTTATGAAGATCAAGGAAGAAAAAGGAAACTATGGATATAATGCTCAAGAGGATGCATTTGGTGACTTGGTTGAAGCCGGAGTTATTGATCCTACCAAAGTAACCAGACTTGCACTTGAGAATGCTGCATCTATCGCTTCGCTACTGTTGACAACCGAATGTGTTGTAGCAGATGAGCCGGAAGATGAGAAGGCGGCTATGCCTCCTGCTCCTCCAATGGGCGGCGGCATGGGTGGCATGATGTAAAATAAATATATAATATATACCCAGGAAAACCCGGTTGATGATTTCGACCGGGTTTTTTGTTTTATCGAGATTTCAAGTTGCATAACATATTAAATATCTATTTCCTACCACATCTTCAGTAAGATTCTAATAATCCCCATCTTCCCCCTGAATACAATTTTCACTAGCAGAATCATTTAATTTTTGTTAGACCGACCGGTCGGTTTAGGATGCTATTACATTACATAGTACCAGGAGCGGATAATAAAGTATAAAGTGATTTTTTCATAAGATTTGGGATTAAAGTGGTTATAGTTTAGAAACATCAGGAAAGAAAAATTAGTTCCGAAGTGGATAAATCCTCTCAATTAAAACTTAATCAATATCCTCACTCACCTATCATTCAGGAATAATTTACTAAATTTGATTTCGGCATTTTTTAAATCTAATTATCTAAATCCATGAAAAATTTATTAATCATACTATTTTTAATTTCAACAATAATAATTGATATGTCTGCCCAGGATAAGAATACTACTAAGGATAGCCAAGACCTTCCCTATTATCAGATCCCCGATTATCCTGAATCGTATACACCGGAAAACATAGCAGCCCGGATGATCGACGGACTTGGTTTCAGGTATTACTGGGCTACTGAAGGTCTTACTGAAAAAGATCTGGATTACGTACCCGGCAATGATGGGAGGAGCACCGGCCATGCTATTGATCATATTTATGGATTAACCCTTACTATAGTAAATGCCAGCCTGAACAAGCCAAATGTTTTCCCACGGGAGGATGAAGAATTGACCTTCGAGCAGAAAAGGGCACGGACTTTAGAAAATATCGAAAAAGCCAGCCAGGTGCTCAAAGATCAAAATGCCAATACCCTCGAAAATAATAAGGTCATTTTTCAAAGCGACAATGGAACAAGTGAATATCCCTATTGGAATATGATCAATGGTCCAATCGCTGATGCCATTTACCACACAGGTCAGGTTGTGTCTTTCAGAAGATCATCAGGGAATCCAATCAATCCTAATATCCGCCAATTCCTGGGCACGCCTGTTAAGAAATAATAAATTCACTTTGTGATTAACAAGGTTTGTCAGCCATTAAAAACCTGGTGCTGAGATTTATAACCTGGCAAAAGAAGTGAACTATGGTGCCGAGAGATATGTATACCCGCATCAAGAAGTAAATCCAATCAAATTTAATATACGATTAACTCCACAGGTATTTTAAGGATATCCCTAAAATCATCTCCTGATTCCTGCATATCCTCATCCTCCAATTCATAATACCATTGCACGGCCACCTTCATACCTGCTTTAAATAATTCTTCGAATCTTCTGAAGATCTCAAGAAGGTATTTCGAAGAACTGGTGTTGAAATATTCAAGCTTGATTATAAACGTAGTATTCTCTGCCGGTGTTTCAAGGTATTTATCGATCCACTCCATAACTGGTTCGTAAAGATCAGCCGAATTCTCAGGAATTGATTTTCCGGAAAATTCCATTTCCCCACTTTGAGCATCTAAATTGATAGATGGGGTCTTATCACTGCCTTCCATGTAAAAATTTTTCATAGCGTAAATTTACTACTCAACCTTTATTTGAACACTCATCCGGAATAATGAATTCTCATTATCTACTTTAGAGAAATTATATTCTAAATTTCCATTCGACCTTCTAATAATATTGATTAATCCGAGTCCCGCTCCTCCCTTATTTGAAAAACCGCCATTATCCAGGGTTTTCCGATAGGTTCTGGTGATATCTTCATCACTCATCGATAAATACGCATCCAGCTTGAAAACCAGGTTTTTCACATCCTGGGTTTTTATAAAATTTTCAGTTACAATAAAATAATCATCCCCCCTTTTGTATAAGAAGTATTTAAAAGACTGATGATCTACCACGCTGAAATCCTCACCATGATTAAATATATTCTGCAAGATCTCTATCAGTACATTGACGATCCGTTTAACAATGGTGCTGCGGCTTTCGATTATTCTCAGCTTGGATTCTGACATCTCAAGAATCAAATCGATCATTTCATGGGTAGGTTTACCCATGTACGAGAAAACAACCTTATCGCTTTGCTTGTTCAACTTCATCTCCAAAATTCCACGCATCAGAAAAATACTGCAGTACCGGCCTAAAGATAAGAGGAATTCTTAATTACGCCCAATAATTTCTTTAATAAATTACATTTTTGTCTGGATTTTGTCACTTTTTGTACCAAAACCCATGCCCCCACAATATAAATGGGCCATATTATACATTATATTTTTTTTGAAATGGATATTTCTATATTTTAGCGGCGGTTTTCTTAATACTAAAAAATATGGATGTTGGACTTATACTAATGCTCGTTGCCTGGGTCGTAGTTGGCGCATGGATCTCAATTATTATTTTTTCACAGAAGAAGTATCACCCAAAAGCCTTGTTTACATTGTTTTTCGCTGAAATGTGGGAAAGGTTCAATTTCTACGGGATGCGTGCGATACTCACACTTTACATGATCAAGGTCCTCTTCGATCATATGTCACAAACTGATGCAGATGAGCGGGCAATTGGAATTTATGGTGCTTATAATGCGCTTGTTTACCTGACCCCTGTTCTGGGAGGCATGTTAGCTGATAAAATATTGGGATTCCGAAGATCCATAGTCTGGGGAGGAATATTGATGGCTTGTGGACAAGTAATGCTTATTTTCTCAGATACCTTCCAGATTATAGTCGAGAATGACCTATTCTATATCGGCTTATCTCTTATCGTTGTAGGAAATGGATACTTCAAACCAAATATTTCCAGCTTCCTCGGAACATTTTATGATAAGAACGATCCGCGTAAGGATGGCGCCTTTACGATTTTTTATATGGGCATCAATGTAGGGGCATTTCTGGCACCTATAACCTGTGGATACCTTGGTGAAACCTATGACTGGGACTGGGGATTTGGTTTGGCTGCAGCTGGCATGCTGGCTGGTTTGTTTGCCTTCAGAAAGAACCTAAAGAATTTTGCAGATAAAGGGTTCTCTCCAAAACCCGAATTTATTAAAAAGAAAATATTGCTTGGTTTAAAACCTACTAATCTTATTCTTATTGGCTCAGTACTTATTACCCCTCTTATAGCCCTGTTATTAAATGTTAATGAATCAATGACCTTGATATTAACAATTCTTGGCATTTTGGTTATTGGTTATTTATTATACGAAGCCATATTTAAACTGGATAAAGTAGAAGGACAACGCCTGGCGGTTGTTATTATTCTGGCCTTTTTCCATACCTTGTTCTGGGCATTCTTTGAACAGGCTGGGAGTTCATTAACACTGTTCACGGAAAGAAATGTAGACCGGACATTCTTTGGGAGTGAATTAAAAACCTCCATATTCCAGAGTGTAAATCCCTTGTTTATTATCACCCTGGCCCCTGCATTTACCTGGTTGTGGGGAAAGCTTAATAAACTGAGGATGGACCCATATACCCCATTTAAATTTGCATGGGGATTATTGCAATTGGGGCTTGGATTTGGAGCCCTTGTATTGGGAGCCAAATTATTTGTCTCATCTTCTGGAATGGTTCCACTTGCCTTCCTTGTTATTGCATATTTCCTGCATACTACCGGGGAATTGTGCCTCTCACCAGTTGGCTTATCCATGGTCACTAAATTGTCACCTGGTAGAATTGTAGGTTTCGTCATGGGTGCATGGTTTTTATCCATATCCTTTGCACATCACCTGGCTGCATTCATTGCCAAGCTGACAGCTGCACCGGAAGTAGGAAATGGAGAAGTTGCATCTCCCCTGGTAACCTTGCCTATTTATACTGATGTATACTGGCAGAGCACCTTGTTTATCATAGGAGCAGCTGGCTTATTATTCCTGCTGGCAGTACCGATAAAGAGAATGATGCACGGAATACACTAAAACAATTAATTATTGAAAATATAAGGGTACAATAGAGAATATTTTATAAAAACTGGCCCAAAAAGCGGTATCAAATATTAAAATATTGGAAAAAAAAATAATTTTGATTAGCTTTTCAAGTGTCAAAGGCCGTGGCGTTATAATTAAGTCTCTATTCTAATAAAATTCAAATAAAATGATTGAAACTGGAATCAAATCTAAAAAATCTGACCTATATTCATTGGGTCTCAAATCAGGGCGTATCCACTGGAATTATTCCCAAAGTGAATTGTACGAAGAAGCCTTACGTAAGAAGGAAGGTATTCTTACAGATCGTGGATCACTTCTCGTCGACACAAGTTTCTTTACCGGGAGGGCTCCTAAAGACAAATATGTTGTCGAAGACGAAACCACAAAGGATGTCATCTGGTGGGGAAAAGTGAACCAACCCATTTCTCCCAAAAATTTCGATGAACTGTACAATGAAATGATCAAATACCTGTATGGAAAGGAATTGTATGTCCGTGAAGGATTTGCAGGAGCTGATCCCAATTATCGCCTGAAATGCAGGTTTGTGAATACCCTGGCCTGGCAGAATCTTTTCACTTACAATATGTTCATCAGACCAAATACTGAAGATCTTGAGAATTTTGTTCCTGACTTCACCGTGATCTCGGCTCCCGAATTCACTGCTGATCCTCAACGATTCGGATTGCGTCAGAGTAACTTCGCCATTGTCAATATGACAAAGAAAATCATGATCATCGGAGGTACAGCTTACGCTGGAGAAATGAAAAAAGGTATCTTTGGCGTGATGAATCACCTTTTACCTCTGAAAGGTGTATTGCCGATGCATTGCTCAGCCAATGTTGGGAAAGATGGCGATACGGCAATATTCTTTGGACTTTCAGGTACAGGGAAAACAACACTTTCAGCTGATCCGGACCGGGGACTGATCGGGGATGATGAACATGGCTGGACTGAAACAACCATTTTTAATTTCGAAGGCGGTTGCTATGCAAAAACTGTTGACCTCTCAGAGGAAAAAGAACCGGACATCTGGAACGCCATTAAGTTTGGCGCGATTGAAGAAAACTCACGATTTTATCCCCACACACGAACGGTCAATTACTCTGATACGAGGGTAACCGAAAACACCAGGGTTTCCTATCCAATCGACCATATAAAAAACGCCATTCAACCGTCGATTGCGGGAGTACCCAAAAACATTTTTTTCCTGGCATGTGATGCGTTTGGAGTGTTACCCCCAATCTCCAAATTAAATCCTGGTCAGGCTATGTATCATTTCATTAGTGGATATACAGCCAAGGTCGCTGGGACAGAGATGGGCATCGTTGATCCGGTCACTACATTTTCAGCCTGCTTTGGTGCTGCTTTCCTTCCTTTGCATCCAACCAAATATGCTGAAATGCTTGGAGAAATGATGAAAAAGCACAAAGTCAACGTCTGGCTGATCAATACCGGATGGGTAGGCGGAAAATATGGTGTCGGGAAACGCATCGATCTAAAATATACAAGGGCGATGATAACCGCGGCTCTGGATGGTAAGCTTGATTATGTGGATTACCATGAAGGGGCGATGCTGGGCACCCAGATCCCCACTAATGTGCCAGGGGTTCCTTCTGAATTACTACGACCAAAAAATAACTGGACAGATAAGGAGGAATTCTACAAAACTGCCGACAAACTGGTGGATGAATTCAATCAGAATTTTGAGAAATACAAGGACTTTGCCAATAAGGAAATCCTTGCGGCAGCACCTAAGAGATATGAAAGATAATAATTCTTTGTGCTTGTATTGATTTGAATTTCAGCGATTTTCTGGATGCGCATAAGTCTGAATTTACCTGGCTTTTAGAGGCCCCATTAACAATTGATAATGGATATAAGATCTTCTTTAAGCCAGGTATTTCTGATATTAACGACCTGTCGGATAATATTCGGAAAGAAATTTCCGAAGCCGGCAAAAAGTTTGCTTATGGCGGGTATCTTGAAGACCGGGAGGTTTATAGAAATGCCAGCCTTTTCGGATCTGAAGAACCAAGAACCATACACGTAGGCCTTGATATCTGGTGCAAAGCCCGCACACCCATTTATCTCCCATTTGATGGACACATCCATAGTTTTCAGGATAACCATACCGCTGGCGATTATGGTCCGACCATCATTACAGAACATAGTCTGGAAAAGCATTCCTTTTACCTTTTATTTGGCCATTTAGACCATGAGAGTTTACATAACATGAAAAAAGGTAAAATCATCAAAAAAGGGGAAAAACTTGGCAATTTGGGTATCTTTGAAGAGAATGGGGGCTGGCCTCCCCACCTTCATTTCCAGATCATGAGGGATATGGAAGGATTCCTGGGAGATTACCCGGGAGTTGCGAAAAAATCCGAATTGGGTCATTATCAAAATAATTGCCCGGATCCGATGATCATTTTTTAATTAATTAGTGATGTCTTTAAAAACAGAAGTTAAGGTTGGCAACATAAGTAATTTGAGCGATGCCCGGTATTGTGCCGGGATGGGTGTACAGTATTTAGGATTTTCGATGGATAAAGATTCTGAACATTTTGTAGATCAGAAAACCCTGATGACCATAAAGGAATGGGTAGTGGGGCCAAGAATTGTAGGTGAATTTTCCAGGCTGGATCCTGTAAACTATGATTATTCCTCTTTATGTGAAGACGTTGATTGTATCGAGATATCTGATCCGGAATCAATTGAAACTGCTGCAAAAATAAATTTACCCCTTATATTAAAACTGGATCTGGCATCATTCAAATCAGTAAGTGAACTGGAAGAAATTTTGAATCATACAAGGGACAGGATCCAATTCTTTCTTTTCGAGGATTCTCCAGGGCCAGAAATTGTAAGAGTTGATATTCTAAATCTGGCTTCACGTTATAAAATCATGGTTGGGTTTGAGATTGATAAACAAAGTATTCATTCATGGATCGATGGAACGGATATTTTTGGGATCTCTCTCAAAGGAGGGATTGAAATTAAGCCCGGATTCAAGGATTATGATGAGCTGGCAGATATCCTGGAAGATATCGAGGTAAATTAGTAAGTTTGCAATTATTTATAATTAGACATTTCAAGAATAATTGAATATTTAAAGTAAACCGGAAACAATACCAATATTGATTATGAATTATATGAAGAAAACGGTCATTGGCGCATTAGCAATTTTTCTTTTTGCATGTAGCAGTGAAAAAAACAGCGAGTCCACCTACAGTATTTCTGATCAGTGGCCAGAAGAAAAACGTGCTGAATTCGAATTGATAGTAAGTGAAAAGATAAAAGAATATACGCAGGCTTCGCTTGACTCAACTCATGTTTCATTAGGGGTCGATAATGTGTTCGTGAGTGAAGAATTGACCAGGGTTTATAATGATGTTGACAACAGACGATTATGGTCGGAGGAGAAAAATCGACATGATCTAATAAATATCATTAAAGGATCCTACTATGATGGTCTTAACCCGGAGGATTACCATATTAAAGCCATCCAGCAACTCTATCTTGAAGGGGGACAGGATATTGAAAGTGAAGCAATTCGGCTAGCCAGGATTGATGTGCTCATGACTGATGCTATAATGCTCTATGCCTTTCACATGATACAGGGGAAAGTAAATCCGGAAAGCCTGGATCCCAATTGGAACTATAGCAAACGTGATATCCCTGACGACATTGACCTGAAACTGATCTCACGTTTAGAGGAACAATCTCTTGCCGATTCCATTAAAGTATTACGACCTGCCCTACCCATGTATAACCGCTATAGGAAATGGTTTGCTCATTATGATTCACTCAAAAACAATGATGGAAATATAACGCAGCTGGAATATCCCGGGGAGCCCCTTAAATTGGGAGACTCCTCTTCCTTAGTAACTGAACTTAAAAAACACCTGGAGAATTTTGATGTTTCTGGCGTATCAAACGATGATGGATATTTCGACGAGACTCTGAAAGCAACACTCATTGATTTTCAAACCCATTTTGGATTGACAGCGGATGGCGTTGCCGGTGAAAGTACGTTTGAGGCATTAAATACTTCACTGCATGAGCGCATGAACATGATCCGCGTAAATATGGAAAGATGCCGATGGATCTATAATATGCCTCCCAGGGAATTCTTACTGGTAAATATCGCCGATTTTCATTTATATATATTCCAGGATGCTGTCATTGATTATACCTCTCGTGTGGTGGTAGGAAAAGAGCATCATGAAACGCCTATCTTTACATCAAATATCCAATATGTGGTCTTTAATCCTACCTGGACTGTTCCCTACTCCATAGCAACCAAGGAAACCCTTCCAAGATTAAAAAGGGATCCGGATTATCTGAGCAATCGAAATATGACCTTGTTGCGTAATGGAAAGGAAATCGATCCATACTCCATCGATTTCAGTAAATACTCTGTAAATAACTTCCCTTTCACTATTAGACAGGAACCTGGGATATATAACGCCCTGGGAAGAATGAAATTTATTTTTCCTAATAAGTATTCAGTCTATTTGCATGACACACCCTCAAAATCGTATTTTGAAAAATCCGAACGGACCTTCAGCCACGGCTGCGTTCGTGTTCAGAATCCTCATTTACTGGCTGAACAACTCCTGGGAGACAAAGGGTATGACCAGGAGAAAATAAAGGAGGTTTTAAAAACGGAAAAGGAGACAATTGTCCATTTGGAAAATAAAATGCCTGTCCTGTTGATGTATTGGACCTGTTATGAAAACCATGAAAATGGTAAAATGTATTTTTACAAAGACGTTTACAACCGGGATAAGGTAATTCTTGATGAACTGTTAAAAAACAAGCAGATATAAACTAAGATCATTAATTATTGAGTTGATATCCATGCTGATGGGATTTAAACAGTTAATTCAGACCATCTTTATAATTTAATCAAGGACCTGGTTATTGGATTTTAATTTTGTCTCAAAGAAAATCCCGCTGAAGGAACTGAAGGCGGTTATTACAAAGAAGAGAATACTGAATGCTACTGCCGTGTTTTTATCGATCATCAGATAGTTTGCACCAAAAATAAAAACCAGCTCCCTTGCTCCAACACCTCCTATCGTAAAAGGTATCACCGCCACTACGGAGGAAAGCAGGAAGAGCGTCAAATATTCAATATACAGGCTGTCGACCATCAGAGCTTTCAGGATCAGATAGGCACATAGTAATTGAGCCAATTGGACTCCTAAGGACAATATATTTGAAATTGTGAAGGCATTCACAAATTTTTTAAAAATGATGCGAAAAACAGCATAAAAAACTGGGTAATATACAATTAAAGCTGCGATCAATACCCAGTTCATCCAGGGACCGATGAAAGATAGATCTACAAATAGCGATAACAGAAATGCAAGGAATACCAGGGCAGCCAGACCACTTATCCTGTCAAGAAGTGTAGCAGTTACGAGATCCTTCAGTTTTGTTTTGTGGGATTTATTCAATAAATATACTTTATAACCATCGCCGCCAATACCTCCCGGCAGGAAAAGATTGTAAAACATACCAACATAATACAACTTCAAATTATACAATCCCGGAAGATCCAGTCCGATTGACTTAAAGAAACGGTTCAGACGAACAGAGCTTATCCCTTTAGACAGGTTGAAGGCAATCAGGGCTAAAATTAACCATCCGGCACGAACATGAAGAAGAATATCTTTAGTTTGCTGCAGGTCAATTTTCTGAATGACCACGTAAATGGCAAGGGCAGAAACACTGACCTTTAGAATGAATTTCAGGATCCCTTTTTTATTTATCTTTTCCAACAAAGATCTTCTTAATGGAATAAATTTTCTTATCCTGTGATTCGTAATAGGTACGCATGATCATCTCGGCAATGATCCCTGAAGTAATTAACTGGATACCACCCAGGGTAAGCGTTATGGCAAGTATCAGGACTGGCCTGCCCCAGATATCATGCCCTAAAAATTTCTCTATCAACAGATAGATATTCAATACCATACCAATAACAAAGGTAAATATCCCCAGTGTACCAAAGAGGTGCATGGGCTTTTGAAGATATTTCTGGTAGAAGATCATAAGCAGGAGATCACTCATTACCCTGAACGTTCTTCCAATACCATATTTAGTTTTTCCAAATTGCCTGGGGTGGTGGTTTACATCCACTTCGGTGATCTTTGCTCCCTGTAACTGAGCCAGTACGGGAATAAACCGGTGTAGTTCACCATATAGTCCAAGATTTTTAGCGACATCAGCCCTGAAAACCTTTAATGAGCATCCATAGTCATGTATCCTGACGCCAGTTAGCCACCTTATGATCCAGTTTGCGATCTTACTTGGAAGTTTTCTGCTTATCCAGTAATCCTTTCGATTTGCTCTTCTACCGGCTACCACATCCCAGTTTTCGTCTTCCAGCATTTTGACCATAGAAGGAATATCGGCAGGATCATTCTGAAGGTCACCGTCAAGTGTAATGATCAGATCTCCTGAAGCCTTTTCAATGCCGGCTGACATGGCAGCGGTCTGGCCAAAGTTTTTATAAAAACTTACAGTCGCATAATGACTATTCCCAAATTCCCTGATCTGACTAACCGTATTATCCTTTGATCCATCATCCACAAAAATAACTTCATAATCCAGTCCTGACAGAGCATTATCGATACTTTCTATCAAAGGTTTGATATTCTCTTCTTCGTTAAATACACTGATGACCAGAGATAATTTCATCTGACTTATTGTCTTTTGAGTTTTATACTTATCGAATAAAAACTGATATTGACTATATCTAAAATACTATATTCATATCCAATCGAAATTGAGTCAGATATAAAAAAAACTCTATCACTTCCGAGCCATATTCAATCGGATCTAACCAATTTCATTCTGATTTAAATCATTTTTGACCAGGATCAAAATAAATCGAAACCAAAATTAAATAAAAAAGCGCTTTTAACACCGATTTTACAGGTCAATTCTAGCATCATATACGATCTGGTGCATGGTCGGCCGGATATTCAGATCCGCAATCTTATTATTCAACCTTGTTGGATGCACTCTATTCGAACAAAAAACGAACAGGATCCCTGAACCCGGATCGGCCCAGGTAAACATTCCAGTATACCCGGAGTGGCCAAAACTATTTGTACCTGCATCCACGGCAGGAGTCCCCCCTTTCTTATCTTCAAGCAAGGGTTTATCAAATCCCAAACCTCTCCTGATGCCTTCATTGCAATAATGGCAGAAGGTGAATTTTCGCATAGTCCCTTTGCTGATAAACTGTTCTCCACCATAGGAGCCCATATTCAGATACATTTGCATAAGTTTGGCCAGGTCATTGGCAGAACCAAATAAGCCTGCATTAGCCGATAGTCCATTCATCATGGCTGCGCCCTCATCATGGACCACTCCGTGAATCTGGAATTTTCGAAAAAAGGTATCATTCTCGGTGGGTACGATCTGGCTGAGGGAGAAATGCTTGTAGGGATTAAAAGTCAAGGTATTTGCACCAAGTGGTTTATAGAAAGTCTTTTTCAGGTATGTTTCATATTCTTCACCTGTTAATCGCTCCAAAACCTCGGGCCACAAATAAAATGAAAGCCCGGAATAGACATATCCCTGGTCAGGATTAACAGGTGATTTCAGGATCATTTTATATATCTTATCCTGGTAATTATTGTATAGGAAGAGGTCGTCGGTCAACTTGATCGAATACCTGGCTGAGGAATCCGCAGATAAGGTATTCCTTTTATATTTCCCGTTTTTTTTCGTTGTAGTGGTCCAGTAAGCGATCCAGGATTTGAGACCGGCATTATGTGAAAGTATGCGTCTGATGTTCAGATCTTTCTTATTTCCGCGATCAAAATATTCTAAATAGTCGCCTAGCGTAGCATCAAGGTCAAATTTTTCAGCATCATGCATCTTCATTAGCCCGGGAAGTGCACTGGTCACTTTTGACACGGATGCGAAATCATAGAGATCTGTAGTTTTTACTTCCCGCACCCTATCATATGTATGATGCCCCCATGCCTTATGATATATAACCTTTCCATGTCGCGCCACCAGTACCTGCACACCTGGGGCAACTTCTTCCCTTAAAGCATAGCGGGCCATGGAATCCAGTTTTGATCTTAGATATTCTCCATCGAGCCCCACCTCTTCCGGGATTGTATAGCCAAGTCTTAAATTTCCTTTCACATCAATACCAGTACCAGCCGGATATTTTGAATTGATAGATACAGGCAATTCCCCACTGGCACTGACACCACCGAAAATCAATTGGGCACTCAGATCAAAGGTTTTGGCATTCTGCTGATAGCTGACAATTGCTGCTTTGGATTGATCCAGAGACTTGATTTTATCCAATCCATATGGATTTCCATGCCACACCAGTATGACTGATTTATTTTTAACAATCTCATCGATCAGTTTGATTTTCGCCTCACTCAACCCAAAATTGCGGTATGCATATTGAGATAATCCTGTAACATTCAGTATGACAAGATTATGTTCCCTCAGTCCGTTCAATAATTCATCAGAGTGCATTTTATCCGATACCAGAATATGGTCCACATCAGTATAGGAAGACAGGCGATCGTTGAAGGGATCCTTAGGCCCTTCATCAATGGTCACTGAGGCTATTTTGAGAGAATCCAGCCCTTTTAAAGGTAGAATTTCATCTTCATTTCGAATAACAGTCAAGCTGGCCTCAACCAGTTTCCTGCTCAATAGTTTCGCCTGTATATTGTTCAGATCATCAATCAATCCTTCCGCATCAATGTATTTCCTTTTATCCAATCCTGACCAGTACTTTAGAAGCAATATTTTACGAACACTGGCATCGATCTCTTCCTCCGATACCTGTTTATCTAGAACAGCCTTTTTGATAAGTTCAATTCCCTTCTTTACATTAAGGGAAAATAGCAGAACATCGTTTCCTGCCTGATAGGCTTTCAGATCGACCTCACCCGGTTCATAATACTTGGCCACACCTTCCATATTGAGCGCATCCGTAAAGACCATTCCTTCAAAACCAAGGGAATCTAATAGTAATCCCCTAATTATCGGGGATGAAAGGGTTGAAGGTAAATTATATGTGGAATCAAGTACAGGAATACTTAAATGAGCGACCATGACACTGCCCAATCCTTCACTCATGAGTTTTTTAAATGGATACAATTCAACGTTGTTCAACCGTTCCATATTATGGCCAATTACCGGGAGATCTTTGTGGGAATCGACATCCGTATCCCCATGACCGGGAAAGTGTTTGCCACATGCCAATACACCATTCTCCTGCATCCCTTTCATATAAGCCAGGCCTTTTTCAGCTACATTGAACTTATCCTCCCCAAAAGACCTGAAATTGATCACAGGATTTTTAGCATTGTTATTCACGTCGACGACAGGTGCGAAATTGACATGCATCCCCAGTCTCTCGAATTGCCGGGCTACTTCTTTGCCCATGTCATATATCAGATCATTATTCTGAATGGCTCCAAGGGCCATCTGGTAGGGATACCGGATGGTACTATCCAGTCGCATGCCTAGCCCCCATTCACAATCCATAGCCACAAGTAATGGAACCTCCGCCTTTGATTGATATTCGTTATGAAGATTGGCCTGCCGTACCGGTCCACCCTGGAAGAAGATCAGTCCACCGATCTTACATTCCTCAATCAGCTCCAATATTTCCTGCCGGTGGGTGTCATCCCTGTTGGAATAAGCGGCCACCATAAACAGCTGCCCGATCTTATCATCCAGATCAAGTGTGGCATAAACGGAATCCACCCAATCCGTTTGACTGTCGAGAAAGGGAGGATTAATCTGTGAAGTGGATGAACTATATCCCCCGGCTATCAGAAAAAAAACTAAAATTGAAGCTTTAAAAAAAAATTTCATTATTCCACTTATTTTAAATTGAAAATATGCAAATAAACTATGGTATTGGATAATAAACTCTTAAAAGGAATTATTAGCGTGATAATATTGAATTGGATTCTCATCTGTTTAGCATATTAAAACAAATCTATAACTAATATATATATTGGCTAATAATAGGCTGAAAAATATGAATAATATATCAAATTATAGTTGACATCACTACTGATATACATGTAACTTGTATGTTATATCAGAGATCAACTATGCATCCAGGCAATCAGGATGTATAAATGCCAGATGAAATATTTTATCCCTGTATTCCTGCATATGTATATTTTCAGAAGATTTTATAAATTATAAACTTTTCTGACATAATTTCGACCATGTTCTTAGCTTTGTACCTCAATAAAGGCCGGTTACATGTCCAATATTGATTACAAGAACCTTATCGTAATTATAATTGTCAGTTTTGTCCTGATCTCGGCAAATATCGGGGGATTGTATATATATGCGCTGGATGAGGCAAAGAATTCTACGTGTGCCAGGGAAATGATGGAGCAGGAGGACTGGATCGTGCCTACCTTTAATTACGAGTTAAGAACTGATAAACCACCGCTTCACTATTATTTCATGATCGGGGCTTACTCTATTTTTGGCGTGAATGCCTTTTCAGCCAGGATCTTTTCTGTAATTATGGGCGTATTAACCATTATCAGTATCTGGTTTCTGGCTGCCAGATATTATGGCCAAAGAACTGCCCTTTATACGGCCCTTTCACTCTTATCCTCCCTGCATTTTGTATTGCAATTTCATATGGCTGTGCCTGATCCGTATTTGATCTTTCTGATGACTCTGGGATTTGTAACATTCTATATTTTTTACAAGGAAAACAAATCAATATATCTTTTAATATCTTACCTTTCCTTTGGCCTGGGAGTACTTGTAAAAGGACCGGTGGCAATTGCCTTGCCTGGCCTGGCCATACTTTCATTCCTCTTATTTAACAGATCCTTTAACTGGTCTTATTTCCTGAAATTGAAACCTCTGTGGATCCTGGCAGTCCTGTTTCTGATCATAGCTCCCTGGTTTGTGATGGTAGGAATTAAAACGAATGGAGAATGGTTATATGATTTCTTTTTCCGTCATAACCTTGGACGATATACAGATACTATGGAAGGTCATGGTGCGATCTTCCTGGTCACCCCGATGATCGTTATTCTAGGATTACTGCCATTTTCTGTATTTTTTTTCCAGGCCTATCGATACGGATGGAAAAGCCGTAATTCAGATCATCTTTTACTAT
>CAYMFU010000179.1:0-2908 GCA_964389805.1 uncultured Roseivirgaceae bacterium
ACTTTCCGGATTTCTGATGCTAGGCGTTCCGGAACTGGCCATCATGTTATCGATTGTGATTATGGGTAAAGCTGGTTTTGCGTTTTTGAAAAGTAAAGTTGGCCAATTTTTCAAACAATACGGACCGCCTGATACAGTATCAAAAACCAGGTATACAATCGGCCTGATCATGTTTATTATTCCTCTTATCATCGGTTGGTTGCTACCCTACATTAAACAATTAATACCCTGGTATGAAGATTATCATTTGTGGATCAATATACCTGGAGATATTCTTTTTATCCTGAGCCTTTTTGTGCTTGGAGGAGATTTCTGGGAAAAACTCAGAAGCCTGTTCATATATAATCAAAAGTCAATTGTTGAATCATCATAAAATTGAAGTAAGAATACTATTTAAAACCTAAAATCAAAACTATGAAAATTAGAATCCTTTTAATGTTTGCGCTCATTGCTTTTCTGTGGTCCTGTCAGCCACAGCAAAGTGAAATGAAATCAGAAGACGATTCCTTTGCCAAGTATGGACAGGAATTCAAAGGTAAGATTGCTAAATCATACGAAGAATCAGAGGAATGGTGGCCATCCTCACCGAAACCGCCGGCCGGAACACCGAATGTTCTACTAATATTATTAGATGATACCGGTTTTGGCCATATTGGAAGTTTTGGTGGCTTAACAGAAACAGCCAATATTGATAAACTAGCGGATAATGGACTACGTTATAACAATTTTCATACTACAGCTTTATGTTCACCATCCCGTGCTTCCATTATGGCGGCCCGAAACCATCACAAGATCGGACTTGGATCACATTCTTTGACAGCCATGGGATTCCCGGGTTATAATGCTTATCCACCAGAAAGCGGAAAATCTATTGCCAAGCACCTACAAAAAGCTGGTTTTGTGAATTATGCCATTGGAAAATGGGACCATACACCTTTATACGAGGTATCTGAAACCGGACCCTTCGATCGTTGGCCGAGTGGAGAAGGTTTTGACCATTATTATGGATTTATGGCTGCCGATGCTGATTGTTATCGTTCATTGGTCTGGAGGGACCATTATCCCATTGAAGATTGGGAAGGGAAACAGCAGTATCATTACATGGAAGCCATGGCTGATGAAGCCATACGTAATATTACAAGTCATATATCAACAGCACCTGACAAACCATTTATGATGTTCTGGGCACCTGTGGCCATGCATTCACCGCATCAGGCACCACAGGATTACATCGACAAGTATAAAGGTAAGTTCGACATGGGTTGGGATAAAGCAAGGGAGATGATCCATAAAAAACAACTGGAAATGGGTATAATTCCTCCTGGTACAAAGTTAACAGAAAGAACAAAAGAAATCCCCGCATGGGATGATCTTGAACCGGGGGAACGTAAGCTCTATGCTAGGCAAATGGAGGTATTTGCCGCTATGCTGGACCACGTGGATGACCAGATCGGTAGAATGGTAGCGCTGTTGGAAAAGACCGGTCAATTGGATAACACCTTTATATTCGTGACCGCGGACAACGGTTCCTCAGGGGAAGGTGGACTGACCGGGAGCTTCAACGAAACCTATGTGTTAAATGGTCTTCAAACACCCTTTGAAGCCAACATGCAACACTATGAAGGCTGGGGTGGCCCGGATACCTATCCGCATTTTCATGCTGGCTGGGCTCTTGCAGGTAACACCCCATTCCAGTATTTCAAACAGATCGTACACCGGGGAGGCATACAGGATCCTCTGATCATCCACTGGCCTGCAGGTATTAAGTCAAAGGGTGAAATCAGGAACCAGTATCATCATATTACCGATATTGGAGCTACCATCATGGACGTTACGGGTACGCCCTTCTTTGAGGTGTTAGATGGAGAAGAACAGATGCCGCTGGACGGGAAAAGCATGGCCTATTCCTTTGATAATGCAGAAATTCCTACTAACCACTCAGAGCAATATTATGAATTATTTGGAAACAGGGCTATTTACAAAGATGGCTGGAAGGCGGTAACCATTCACGCAAACCGTATGCCCTGGGTGCTCAATAAAGTATTACCCTTTGATGAGGATGTATGGGAATTGTATCATATCGATGAAGACTTCTCCGAAGCCGTAAACGTTGCGGATCAATATCCTGAAAAACTGGAAGAATTGAAAGAACGATTTGAAGAACTGGCATGGGAGAATAATGTATATCCTCTTTATGACGACATGATTATGCGTATTGCCAAGCAGCAAGATAGACTTTTTGGCGACCGAAAAGAATTCATATATTGGTATCCGGGTGCGCAGCGTATTGCTGAAAAAGCCTCGGCCCCGGTGAAAGGTAAATCGCATTCTATCGAAACCACTCTGAAACTCACCGGAAATGAAGAAGGCGTGATCGTTGCCTGTGGTGGATTTACGGGTGGTTATACCTTGTTCATCAAGGATAATAAGGCCTATTACGATTACAACTACTACAATGGATTGTATTATACACTGGAATCACCCAGACTGGGCACCGGTGAAGTACATATTAAATTTGATTTTGTAGAAAAAGGAAGTCCGATGCGTGGAATTCCTGGAGGTGTTGGTGCATTATACATCAACGGTGAAAAAGTGGATGAAACCACGCTGGAAGAAATGCACATCTCAACCTTTTCACTTTCTGAAACATTTGATATAGGAATTGATAATGGCACACCGGTCAGTAATAAGTACAGTGTAAAAAACCATTTCCCATTTTCCGGGGAACTGGATAAAGTTATTGTTAAGCTGACCGAATAAAACCCAAAATAAATCCTTATGAAAAGGATACTTTTAGCTAGTATCATCTTATCCCTGGCATCAGCATTCATTGCTGATGCCCAGGAAAATCCATGCGATCAAATCTCGGTTCCAAGAGTAGATTTTGAAGTACGTACTGATTTTGCCC